>CALVVE010000001.1 GCA_944363775.1 uncultured Bacilli bacterium
TCCATGTACCTTTAATATTAACATCAATGTGGAAATCACGAACACTAGTAGACATTTCATCAAATCTAACTAATTTAACAACACCTGCATTATTAACTAAAATATCAATACGTTCATATTTAGCAATTACCTCGGCAATAACTTTATCCACATTTTCACGATTAGTAATATCTACATTATACCCAACTACATCATTATATTCTTGTTTTAAATTATTAACAGTTTCATCTAAACATTTAGCTTTATCAACAATAATAACTTTTGCTCCTAATTTTAAGAATACTTTAACGATTCCTAAACCATTACCCATAGCTCCACCAGTAACAATTGCAATTTTACCATTTAAATTCATTTTATCATCCCCTATTTTTCCATTTTAATTATAACATTTTAATAAATATATGTAAATTGTGAAATGATTTTTTAAAATTATCTATCTAATATGTTACTTTTTTTATTGAAATATAATGTTATTATTTATTGTAAAGGCAAAGTAAAAAAGAACCTTAGTTCTTTTTAGCATCATATTTTTTTCTTTCGCTTGTATTTAAAATTCTTTTACGCATACGGAAGTTTTCTGGTGTAACTTCTACTAATTCATCAGAATTAATATAATCTAAGCAATATTCTAAAGTAAGTAATCTTGGTCTTTTTAACACTACTGTATGATCACTACCACTTGCACGTGTATTTGTTAATTTTTTACCTTTAACAACATTTACAGCTAAATCATTATCATGACTATGTTCACCAACTATCATACCTTCATATACTTCAGTACCTGGAGTAATAAACATTACACCACGATCTTCAAGTTGTCCTAAAGCATAAGCAGTTGCTTTACCGTTTTCCATAGAAACTAATACACCTAACTTACGTTCTCCAACTTTATTACTTGCCATTGGTTGGTATTCTTTAAATGTATGATTAATCATTCCATAACCTTTAGTCATAGTCATAAATTCTGTCATAAATCCAATTAAACCACGTGATGGAACTGTATATTGTAATCTAACTTGATTTTCAATATGTTCCATATTTTCCATTTGACCTTCACGAAGACCTAAAGCTTCAATAACATTTCCAACATATTCTTCAGGAACATCAATTTGAACATCTTCGAATGGTTCACATTTTACACCATCTATTTCTTTAATAATAACTTCTGGTTTTGATACTTGTAATTCAAATCCTTCACGACGCATGTTTTCTATTAATATAGATAGATGAAGTTCACCACGCCCAGAAACAATAAATGATTCACTATCATTTGGTTTAAATTTTAATGAAACATCTTTTTCAGATTCTTTTTGTAAACGTTCTTCTATTTTTCTAGCAGTTAAAATTTTTCCTTCACGACCAACAAATGGTGATGTATTAACACCAAATGTCATTTGTAAAGTTGGTTCATCAATACGAAGATGTGGTAAAGCTTCTTCTTGCCCAACAGTACAAATTGTTTCTCCAACACTTATATCAGGAAGTCCAGCAATTGCAACGATATCTCCAGCTTCAGCTTCTTCAACTTCAATCTTTTTAAGTCCTAAGTACCCAAATATTTTTTGAATACGGAATTGTTTGATACTACCGTCTAAACGAACACAAGATACCATTTCATTTACTTTAACTTTTCCACGTTTTACAACACCAATACCAATTCTTCCAACAAAATCATTATAGTCTAATAAAGCTGGTTGAAATTGGAAAGCTCCATCTAAAGATACTTTTGGTGCAGGGATTTCATTAATAATCATATCTAAGATTGGATCCATTGTTGCTTCTTGTGTTGCAATATCTGGATTTAAACTTGAAGTTCCAGATAAAGCTGATGCATAAACAACTGGGAATTCTAATTGATCTTCATCAGCACCAAGTTCAATAAATAAATCTAATACTTCATCAACTACTTGAGCTGGACGAGCTGTAGGTTTATCAATTTTATTAACAACAACAATTGGTGTAACACCTGCTTCTAAAGCTTTCTTTAATACAAATCTTGTTTGTGGCATAGTTCCTTCGTATGCATCAACAACTAAAAGTACACCATCCACCATATTCATAATACGTTCTACTTCTCCACCGAAGTCAGCATGTCCAGGAGTATCTAAGATATTAATACGACATCCTTTATAATCAATAGCTGTTGTCTTAGCTAAAATGGTAATTCCACGTTCTTTTTCAATATCATTAGAATCCATTACTCTTTCTTCAACTTGTTCATTATCTCTAAATGTTCCTGACATTTTTAGTAGCTTATCTACTAATGTTGTTTTTCCATGGTCAACATGCGCAATAATTGCAATATTTCTTATATTTTTCATAAAAACACTTCCTTCAAAAAAACACTTTGTAAATTATATCACAAAGCATTTTTTATGTAAAGTTTATATTAAAATTATTTATTTATTATACAACATTCTAAATTTATATAATCAAATAAACTACGTTTTAACCTATTTTGATAATCTTTTAATTCTTTCGTAATTTTTGAATCTTTAATATCTTTTTCAATCATATCAATAAATTTAATTTGTTCATTAATAGTGTACATTCTTACTAAATTAAAATTACGTGGACCAATTATTTTATCTTTTTTAAATAAAGCTGTTGTAATACCATATTCTCCATTAATTTTTAACTTATCTCCAAATTCAATATTAGATTCTGCATAACCAAAATTGAATTTAGAATTTTTATGAAAAGCAATACTTGCAAAAGAAGTCTCATTTTCTAGTATAATTGGTTTTAAAAGATATGTATTTGTTTTTATATTTGAATTTTCTTTTTTTATATTATGATATACAAACATAGGTAATTTATTGTAATAAAAGTTTCTAAAACAAGTATTTTTTACTTTTAAATAAGAATAATTAAATAAACTGTGATAATTATCATGTTCGTATTTATCTAAAGATTCAAGGGATGCAAGATTATTCAATTTATTAAGCATATTTGGTAAATTTTTATAATAACTAATTTCTTTTTCACTCAAGTCTGACTGTTCTTCTACATTGTCTTCTAAACTAAAACCTATAACATGTGGAAAATAATCTTCTTTTAACTCAAAACTATAAAGACTATTGTTAGTATATACTAAAAATTCTTGATTTTTAAACTTATCATTAAATATATTATAAGAATCAACTAAAGAATCTATTATTTCTTTTTTTTCAGATACTGATGGTATTAACTTTCTTACTTTATGAACACCTTTCTTGGCTTGACGATAAGTGTCTAAATTAATATTAGTTTTAAATAATTCTTCCTCTTTTTGATTAAGACCAGTAAAACACTCTCTAATAGTATTAACATTTTCTTTTATAGCGTTAATTTTATTAACATCTTTACTATTAGATATAAGTTTATAATATTTATTTAAAAAATCTATTAAACGTATTGTATCTCCAAAAAAATCATCATCTATTAGCAGCTTCTTATTAAGAGTATTATTGTAATCTTCTACATAACTAGTTATTATTTGCCCAAATTTTTTATAATCTCTCATTGTTTACCCTCATTTCCGCATATTTTAATTATATCAAAAAAAACACATAACGTGTTTATTTTTTTAATTTTTCCATTATTTTTTCTTTTATACTCTTTTCAAATACAACATTTGTATTAAAAACAAATAATAATACAATTGTAAGTAATATACCATAACTAATATATCCTAATATTGGATCTTTAAGAACATATATAATAGAACATATAGCAAATAAGATGTTAACAAAGTAAATTACTAAAACTGTTGCACGTTGTGATAAATTTCTTTTTAATAATTGATGATGGATGTGAAATTTATCGGGTTTTGAAATACTTTCACCCTTTAATAATCTTCTTAAAATAGCAAAACATGTATCTAAAATTGGAATTGCTAAAATTAATAACGGAATAATTAAAGAAGTCATAGTTACATTTTTAAATCCTAAAAGTGCGATAACAGCAATTATAAGTCCTAAAAACATTGACCCGCTATCACCCATAAAAATACTTGCTGGATTAAAATTGTGAACTAAAAAACCTAAAGTTGATCCTAACATTACAAAAGTTAAAATAAAATCTAAACCAAATTTACCCTGCATTGTAGCAATTATACCAATTGTAGCAAAATATATTGAACTAATACCAGCAGCTAGTCCATCTAATCCATCAATTAAATTCATACAGTTGATACATCCTAAAATAAAGAAAATAGTTAATGGATAAGAAAATATACCAAAATCAAAATATAAACCAAATGCTGAAACATCTTGTAATAAAATATTTCCATAAAAAGTTATAACTAACGAAGCTAATATTTGTCCAACTAGTTTATGTGAAGCTTTAAGAGGTTTTATATCATCAACAACACCAGTTAATACAATAATAAAACTAGCAATTAAAATAGAATTCATTGTTGCGGATGGTTCCCCATATAACATATATCCACATAAGAAAGCAATAAAAATAGCTAAACCACCAAGTCTTGGCATAGGTTTCTTATGTACTTTTCTTTCATTAGGTATATCTAAAGCATTAACATGCCTCGCTATATTTCTTATATATGGTACAATACACAAACTAATAATAAATGTACTAATTACCATAAAAAATATTTTTATATAAATTCTAGAATCCATATAACCACCTACTACTAGTAGTATATCACAACTATAATTTATATACAATTTTTTAAGCATTTTACATTTACATTTATTGTCATTTTTAAATTTAATTATCAAAAATGTTACTTTTAATACATAAAAAAACTACTTTCGTAGTTATTTATTAATTAAATGCATATTATCAAGTAAAATACCTGTTCCTTCGGCAACACAAGTAAGTGGACTTTCAGCAATAAATACTGGAACTTTTAATTCATGAGCAAGTAAACGATCAAAACCATCTATTAAAGCTCCACCACCAGTAATAACAACACCTTTATCAATAATATCAGCAGATAATTCTGGTGGAGTTTGTTCAAGTACTGTTTTTGCTTCATGAACTAACATATAAACACTTTCACGTAAAGCTTCTTCTACTTCTTCAGAACAAAGTGTTATAGTATGAGGAAGCCCAGTAACTAAATCTCTACCTCTAACTTCCATTTTTTCACTTTTTCCATCAGGAAAAACAGTACCAATTGTCATTTTTATTTCTTCTGCAGTGCGATCACCAATTAATAATTTATATTTATCCTTAATATATTTAATAATATCAGAATCAAATACATTTCCAGCTATTTTAATTGATGAACTAGTAACAATACCACCTAAAGATAATATAGCAATATCAGTAGTACCTCCACCAACGTCAATTACCATATTACCACTTGGTTTAGAAATATCCATTCCCGCACCTACTGCAGCAACCTTTGGTTCTTCTTCTAAAAAGACTTTTTTAGCTCCTGTTCTTTCAGCAGCTTCTTTAATAGCATTTTGTTCAACTTGAGTTATGTTTGATGGACAACATATTAATATACGTGGTCTTGAAAAGAAACTTTTTCCATTTACTTTTCTAATGAAGTGATTTAACATTATTTCAGTTATTTCAAAGTCTGCAATAACTCCATCCTTCATTGGTCTAATTGCATGTACTCTTCCTGGAGTTCGTCCAAGCATTTCACGTGCCTCAGTACCAACCGCTAAAGGTTTTTTTGTTTCTGCATCAATAGCTACAACAGATGGTTCGTTTAATACAATACCTTGTCCTTTTATATATATTAATACATTAGCTGTTCCTAAATCTATACCTATATCCTTTGCAAACATTTTATCACTCTCATTTCTACATAACTTATATTATAACATATTAAATAAATTTTTGTTTAATAAATTGCTAAATTTAAATATTTTTTTCGTGTTGATTCACCACCACGTATATGCCTTATTTTTTTATGAAATAATAATATTTTTTCAACTTTAAGAAACATATCATAATCAATTAATTTTAAACGATATTTTAAATCTTTATGAACAGTACTTTTAGAAATTTTAAAAACTTCAGCAATCTCTCTTACTGTTTTATTGCTTTCTAAAATATACTTAGCTTCTTCAAGTACTCTATCCTTTATTAATCTATTCACTAAAACACCCCTATAGTAAAATATATACATTTAAAATGTTTTAATGATAGAAAAAAGAGCATACGCTCCTATATTTCATTTACTAACTTATCGTAATAATCTTCTGGATTAACAGTAGTACCATTAATAATAAGTTCAAATAATAAATGACTTCCTAAGTCTTTAGAAATATTAGAAGTTCCACTTTTTCCAATAACTTGTCCTTGTTTTATTGTATCACCTTTTTTTACATTTGTTTCTGATAAACTTTGATAAACACTAATTATTTTTTCATTGTGTTTAATTTGAACAATATTTCCAAGTAATTTATCATTTTTTACTTCTACTACCTCACCATCTAATATAGCTATAACATCAAAATTGTCTTTTCCACCATAAGCAATACCACTATTTTGCATATAAGTATTTTCATGGTATATTAAAGCATTTTGTTGACTAGTCTCATCAGCTTTATAGTCATAATAATTTTTTAGTATTTTTAATTCAGTATCATTATATGGACGAATTAAAGTAGGTTCAGTATTTACAACTGGTACTTCTTCTTCTGTAATAGTTTCAGATACATATCCATAATGATCTTCTTCCTTAAAAACAGCATTATTTAACATATTTTCAATTAAATATGCACTACCAATACCTAAAATTGCAACTAAGCCATAAATTATAGGAACTATATTTGATTTTAACTTTCTATTTTTCATTTTTTTCACCTCTATTTTAAGTGTGAACAAAAATGATTTTTTTTATACATACTTTTATAATTTTTTTATTTCGACACCTTGATAATAATATTTAATAATTTGATCATAAGTATATCCCTCTTTAGCCATTCCTTGTGCACCATATTGACTCATACCAACTCCGTGACCATATCCTTTAGTATTTATAACAACATTAGTTCCAACTTGATTAATTGTAAAAAAAGTTGATTTTAAACCTAATTTTTTATAAACATCATTCGCATTCATTAAATTACCATTAATTTTTAATTCTTTTATACGTCCAGTTGAAGTTGTTTTAACATTTTCAATATTTAAAGTATCACTATAATTTAAATTTAATTTAGTATAAAAATCATTTAAACTCATTGTAATTTCTTGTTTATAAACTGGTGAGACTGATTCATCCCAAGTTGAATCTACACTTTTTAAATAAGGTAACTGAGTTTGAAATACTTCTCCACTGTTTTCTGTTTTACCAGTACTTGTAGAAAAGAAGAATGCTTCAATTACTTCACCATCATATGCGATATATTCACCCTTTGTTTCTAAAACTGCTTTTTTTATTTTATTTAAATTTGTACTATAATTATTTTTCCACTTTTCTTTCAAATCATTATCACCTAAGTAAACTTGATTAGCAACAGTATCAATAACATCGTAATCTTCATTAGTATTATCAGCAATTTTATTTAAAGCATAACTTCTTGCAGCTAAAGCTTGAGCTTTTAAAGCTTCTAATTCAAAACTAGCAGGCATTTCCCCAGAAAGAACACCAACTATATAATCTTCAAAATACATTTCTTCAATTGTATTATTTTCTTCTCTAAAAACTTTTATTTTTAAATCATCTTCATTATATTCAAAATTAATTATTTCTTCAGGCCTAAAGATATTTACAAATAAAAATGAAATAAAAATAAGTATTAAAGGAAATAATAAAGTTATAATTATTTTTTTCATATTCCACCTAAATTATTATATACAATTAAAAATAAATTATTTGTCAAAAAAAATACGATTACTCGTATTTAAACTAATAAAGTTGTGGTAAAAAAATCTATAAAGAAATTTACTAATAAATATGAAAGTGAAAGAGCAAATATTAAATATACAAAACGAGCCTGATAATAACGATTCTTTTTAAAAATACCGTTAATATTAATACTTTCTAAAGCCCATAATACAAATGGTACTACAAAAATATACAAAACAAATCTAAGCATTTTCTAAATCCTCTATTTGTTTTAATCTTCTAATATGTCTTTCTTCATTAGAAAATTCAGTATTTACAAATGTTTTTACAATATTTTTTAACAATTCTATATCTGTATTAGCACTGATAGCTAGAACATTAGCATTATTATGTAATCTTGTATATTTAGCTTCTTCTTCATTACTAACCTTGGCACATCTAATTCCTTTTATTTTATTACATGCAATACTCATTCCAATACCAGTACCACAAATAACTATACCTAAATCAGCTTTACCACTAATAACATCATTAGATACTTTGGAAGCAATTACTGGATAATCAATAGATTCCACTGAATCAGTTCCTTCATTGATTACTTCATAACCTAAGTTATTTAAAGATTCTTTTAATATATTTTTTACTTCAACACCACGGTGATCATTTCCAATACTAATTCTCATTAATTTCTTACCTTTCTTAATAATTTATATACTCTTAACATAAAATTATATGTTTTATATGCTTTTTTATCAACAACACAATTAAATTCTCCTATAAGTTCAACCGGAATAGCATTAAAACCTCTTTTAAAATCAAACAATCCATACATTGGATCATCTTGATGAAATGCTGGTTCAATACCATAAAAATTAAAATTTTGATAATGATTTTCTAAAGAATATTTAATCATTTCCCATTGTAATAAATATTGTGAATTATACTTCATAAATGGTTTTAAACTTGCTCCAAATAAATATATTACTTGTTTACCAAATAACATATATAACCCTCCAGCAATTATAACTTTACTACCATATTCTTTTTTTTGTTCCTTAATTACTTCAAGTTGTTTTTTAGCACTTTCTAATTGTGATGTCAATTCTTTAATAGTTCCCTCTTTTTTTCTTTTTAAATTTTCTTCATGTTCTAGTTTACTTGTTAAATTATCAATCTTTTCTTTATACATTTCAATTTGTTCATTACAATCTAGTTCAACTAATAAAACTTTTATATTTCCCGACTTTTTAAATTCATTATACATATTTTGATAATAACTAAGTGGTCTATCAATAAATCCTCTTCGTTCTGATGTATGTTTCATTAACTCTTTAAACTTAACTAAATCTTTTTCACTTGCTTCAATTACTCGAAGTTTATTACGATATGAATTTTTAATACTCCAACGTGTTGTTGCACGCATATCTTTTAATAAATCTTCTTCATTTTTATTTTCTAAATTAAGAACTGATATAAATCTAGGTTCCATATTTGGAACATCTTCACCAAAACCAATATGTTCATAACCTAATGAACATAAATATTCAACTAATTCTTTATTAGTTCTTAAATTATCAACAATATCACCATTTACATCTCTTTCTCTAAATGGAATAAATGGATTTATCTTTATAAATATGCCTTTTTCTTTTTTTACATATTTCTTTACTTCTTCACAAAATGTTTTTATCATATCCCTATTTTCATAGTCTAATAAAAACCCTCTTGGAGCATAAAAAATATTTTTATTAATAAAATTTATTTTTTTTGATAATAAAAGTGATGCTGCTACAATATTATCATTTTCTTTAATACCAACTAAATGCATTTTCCAACCATTATGTTCTTTTAATTTTCCCCAATAAGAGCTTTGAAAAAAACTACTTAAAGAATGTTCTTTAGCAAATGCATCGAATTCTTTAACATCTAATCTTTCTAACATAATCATCACCCATTCTCTAATCTCCATAATTATACTACATATTTAAATATTTGTCACTAAACATTGACTAAACAGTAAATAAAGGTTATACTTTTAATAGCTTAGAAAAGAGGATAATATGAAATTTATTGAAAATGTAGAAAAAGATAAATTTGAAAATTTTGTTTTTAATCATCCAACTAAATCACATTTTATGCAGTCATATTATTGGGGTGAAGTAAGTAAGGCTAAAGGTTTTATTCCTCATTATGTTGGACTAGAAGAAAATGGTAAGTTAATTGCTACAGCTTTAATATTAGAAAAAAAATTAATTGGGAAATATTCATATTTTTATATACCTAGAGGATTTGTAACAGATTTTAAAAGTCGGGAAATAGTTGAAAAATTTACTAAATTATTAAAAGAATATGGTAAAAAGAACCATGCTATATTTATTACAATTGATCCTGATATTAAACTACAAGATTTAGATAACGATGGTAATGTTATTAATAAAGAAGTAAATAATTATGAATTAGTTAATTTTCTAAAACATTGTGGTTGGACACATTTAGGGTTTAATAAAAATTTTGAACATCGAGAACCAAGATATTCATTTTGCCTTGATTTAGATAAAGAATCTTTTGATGATGTATATAAAGGTATGCATCCTACTACTAGAAAAATTCTTAATAAAGGAAATCAATATAATTTAGATGTTTTTATTGGAAATGAAAATAATATAGATGACTTTTATTTAACAATGGAAGAAACAGCTATAAGAGAAAAATTAACTTGTTTTCCAAAAAGTTATTATTTAAATTTTTATAAAGTTTTAAATAAACATAATATGAGTGATTTATATGTTGTTAAAGTTAATATTAATAATTTAAAAGAAACTTATAGTAATAAAATTAAAAATTTAGAAAATGAACTTAATTCTTTAGATGAAAGTAAATATAAAAACAAACAAAAACTAGAAAATAAAAAAAAAGATCTTAATAATAATCTAGAAAAAGTAAAAAAAGAATTTGAAAATATTAAAAATATTAATGAAGATGAACTTGTCTTATCATCTATTATGACAGTAAAATATAATAAAAAAGTTTGGACTATTCACGGTGGAAATCATCGTTTACTTAGAGAATTAAATGCAAATTATTTATTATATTATACTATTATTAAAGATGCATATGATAATGGTTATAAAAAAATTGATTTCTTTGGAACTATTGGTGATCCAAATCCTAAAGATAATGGATATGGAATTCATTTATTTAAAAAGAGACTTGGTGGGGAATATTTAGAATTTATTGGGGAGTTTGATTATATTTTAAATAAACCACTATATTTCTTATATAATAAAGTTTATCCAAAAATTAGAAGAATTAAAAGAAAAATAATGGGTTAATTTTTCCCATTATTTTTTTGAATATTTTTTTTCATTTTTTCATAAAATCTTTTCATAATCTCATTTAATTCTTCTTTATCTTCTACTACTTTTAAAGAAATTTGATTATTAATTAAATCTTCTCTATAAAATTTTAAATTCATTGGATTATCTTTTTCAATAATATAAATATAATTACTATTGTTATATTCTAGTGTCTCTAAAATATAATATAACTTATCATCTGTTAATTTTATAATACTATTTTTTTCTAAATTCATTTAAACCACCTTTTATATTCTTAATAAGTATTTTTTTTATATTACTATTTCTTACTTCATCAGCTGCTAAAAAAGATGCTGAACTAACTCCAATAGACATTATTGGATAAATAATTGATGAATCTAAATTATTTTGATTTGTTGCAACACTTATCCCAGTAAGAACTACTCCTATTCCTAAAGACATAAATCCAATTTTCTCATACTCTTTATACGTTAATGTTTCTTTTTCATCTATTACTTTTTGTAAATGAACTACATATTTATTTTTCATACTTATCCCTTTCTAACGAATACTAATATAATATATCAATTAAAATTAAATGTCAATTAATATTTATGATTATCTTTTGAAAATATTACTTTTTGTATTAAAAGAAAATAACAAATTAATTATTTGTTATTTTTCTTCTAAACCATATTTTTTATTAAATTTGTCAACTGCTCCAGTCTTTCTAGCAAGTCCTTGTTTTCCAGTATATGCTGGATGACATTGATTACAAGATTCAACATGAAGAGTTTCTTTGTTTGACATTACAGTAAATGTATTTCCACAAGCACAAGTAACTTTTGTTTCTTGATACTCTGGATGAATTCCTTTTTTTGCCATATATTCTTCTCTCCTTCCGCCATAACGCATTAAACGTCATAGAAATTTAATTGCGTGTATATTATAGCAACTTTTTTTATTAATTGCAAGCTATTTTCTTCTACTACCAAAAATTTGTAATAATCTTAGGAATAAATTAATGAAATCTAGATATAATTCTAAAGCTCCAATTATAGCAATTTTATTCTCATCTTCACCAGAATTTAATAAATATTTAATCTTTTGAATATCATAAGCAATAAAACCAATGAAAATAAAAGTTCCAATAATTAATAAAATTGTATCAACCACTGAATTAAGTAAGAAAATATTTATTATTGAAACAACTATTACTCCTAATAAACCAATTAATAAAATATTACCTAATTTCGTTAAATCAATTTTTGTAAAATATCCAATTAAAGCAAATATTATAAATATTACTGCGGTTAAAGCAAATATATATATTATTGACATTGCTTCAAATAATACAAAAATACATGAGAAAGTTAACCCAGATAATACTGCATAACCTAAAAATGATATTATCGCTGTTGTAAAACTCATTTTGTGAATTCTTGCTGATAAAAATATTACCAATATAATTTCTGCAATAAATATTAAGTAATATGCACTAGTTGAAAAAATATTATAAAGCATATTAGGATTATTACTTACATAAAATCCTGTAAAAAAAGTTGTTAGTATACCAACACACATCCATAAAAATACTTTAGATAAAGCTTTACCCATTCTATCACCTCGACAACATTATATAATATTTATTTAATTTAATAAAGTATTATTTATTTTTTCTTGAAATTGTCTATATAATAAATTATTACCACTAGTGGATAAAAATGGTGTATTAGATATAAATAAAGAAGAATTCTTAGAATAATTAGATATATCAATATATTTTATATTATACTGCTTTACAATTTCCATTAATGACTTATTAGCATATTCTATCATTTTTATATTATTTTCATTTATTAAATTTACAGGAACATAATAATTTGTAATAATTATATCTTCTTTACAATAAGTCCTTATTATACTTAATAATTTATCTAAATCTAACATTACTTCATCAACATAGTTATATAAATCATTTAAATTATTATTTTCGTCAATACTCATTTTATATATAAAATCATTCATACCAATACTTAAAGTAAGTAAATCAGCTTTTATTAAGGCATTTTTTATAGTTTTTTCCTTATTATTAATTGAGACTTTTTCATTTTCTTCAATCATATAATATAAGTCAGTAGTTCGTAAATTTTCTTTAGAAAAATTGTTTACATATACTTCAAATTTATTTTTATCTTCCAAATATATTACTATTTGTTCATTCCATTCAAAGTCATTATCAATTCCTGTAGTTACATAATCACCAATTGACAAATAATATACTTTTTTATCTAAAGTTGTTAAATATATAAAAAATACAACTAAAATAATTAATACTAAAACTAATATTTTTTTTATTTTCATAAAAACCCCCATTAAAAAAAAGTAGTAACCCTACTTTATTTTATTTCTTCTAATCTAATTTTAGCACCAACATTTGTAAGTTTTTCAATTATATTTTCATAACCTCTTAAAACATGTTCAACATCACTTATTTCAGTTATTCCTTCAGCCACTAAACCAGCTAAAATCAAACAAGCACCAGCTCTTAAATCAGTTGCGACTACTTGTTTACCAGTTAATTCATTTGGACCATCAATAGAAATTTTTCGTCCTTCTATTTTTATATTTGTACCCATTTTATTTAAATATTCAACATTACAAAATCTATTTTCATATATTGTTTCTAAAATGGTACTAACACCATTACAATAATTTAAAAGAGTCGTAATAGGTTGTTGTAAATCAGTTGGAAATCCTGGATATACTCTTGTTTGAATATTTATTGGTTTTAAATTTCTTGACTTATTTACAATAATAGAGCCATTTTCCAACTTCATTTTAACACCCATAGATTTTAACTTTTGTAGTAATGACATTATATGTTCAGGAATTATATTTTCAATTACTAAGTTATCACCAAGTAAAGCTCCTGCAATAATATAAGTTCCTGCTTCAATACGATCAGGTATTACTTCTGTATAAGCTTTGTGTAAATAATCTACACCTTCAACAATTATAGTTGTAGTTCCAGCACCTGTTATTTTAGCTCCCATATTATTTAAGAAAGTTGCTACATTAACTATTTCTGGTTCACAAGCTGCATTTTCAATAGTCGTAAAACCTTTAGCTTTAACAGCAGCTAACATAATATTTATTGTTGCACCAACACTTGGAAAATCTAAATAAATATTACTTCCTTTTAAATCTTCAGCAATTAAAGTATATTTATTTCCCTCTTCATATACTTTAGCACCTAATGCTTCAAAACCTTTTAAATGAAGGTCAATAGGTCTAGCTCCAATTGGACATCCTCCCGGAAAAAACATCGTTACTTCTTTATATCTTCCAAGTAAAGCACCCATAAAATAATAAGAAGCCCTAAGTTTTTTTGATATTTTTTCTGGAATTTCTAAATTATTTATATTTCTCGAATTAATTTTTATTGTTGTTTTATCTCTTTTTACATCAGCATTTAAATATTCTAGCATTTCTTCTAAGGCATCAATGTCAGAAATATTAGGAATAGAATCAATAATTACTTCTTCATCACACAACAATGAAGCTGGAACAAGTGCAACTGCACTATTTTTTGCTCCACTAATCCTTATTTTTCCATGTAATAAATGATTTCCCTCGATAATAATTTTTTTCATGATAACCTCCATATCAATAAAATATTTTATTTATACCTTATCAACACACCCTAATAATTCTAATTTTTTACATATAGCTTCTTTCATTGCCATTTCTCCCGCTTTTATTACTTTTCTTGGATCATATACACCTTGATTATTAGTAACGAAATCTCTAACAGCATTAGACCAAGCAATTTGTAATTCAGTATTTATATTTAATTTAGAAATACCACAAGTAATAGCTTTTCTAATTAAATCGTCACCAATACCAGTACCACCATGTAATACTAAAGGAATATTTAAAATTTCATTTATTTTTTGCATTCTATCAAAATCTAATTTTGGTTCTCCTTTATATAAACCATGAACACTTCCTAAAGCAGGAGCTAAAAAATCTATACCTGTTTCTTTAGTAAGAGTAACAGCATCTTCTACTTTAGCATATGCAAGTTCATCAGCAACGCCATCTTCTTCTCCACCAACATGACCAATTTCTGCTTCAACACTTACATTTTTTGGATGAGCATATGCAACAACTGATTTTGTAATTGCAATATTTTCTTCAAGTGAATGACTTGACGCATCAATCATAACTGATGTAAAACCAGCATCTACAGCTCTTTTGCAAGATTCAAAACTGCTTCCATGATCAAGATGTAGAACAACTGGAATAGTAATATTTAAATCTTTAATTAAACTTTTTACAATTGAGACAACTACATCTTCTCCCCCAATGTACTTAATAGCCCCTTCACTTACACCTAATATAACAGGACTATTTTGTTTTTGACATTCTTCTAAAATAAATCTTGTCCATTCCAAATTATTAATATTGAAATGAGCAATAGCATATTTTTCGTTATGCGCCTTATTTAGCATTTCTTTTGCATTAACTAACATATAAATCACCATTATAATTATATCATTTATATATATCATATACAAAAAAAACGTTAAGAAAAGTGTAAAGTAATATAAAATTTTATATTTCAAAGGTAACTTATTCCTAAGATAATTAAAACTACACCACCTAAAATTGGAGCTATTTTACCAAGTAATAGATTTACATAGTTTCCAAGTATTAAACCTATATATGTAAAAAAGCCACTACAAAGTGCAAAAGTTAAACAAGATAACATATATAAATCAGAGATAGATGATAAACCAATACCTACCATAAAACTATCAATACTAACAGCAAATGCAAAAAATAATATATTACCAATATTTACTTCTTTTTCATCATTACCTTTTATACTTTCAATAATCATTTGTATACCTATAAAAACTAGTACTATAAAAGTTAAAAAACTAGTATTTATAGAAAATGTTTTAATTATAAAACTTCCTAAAAACAAACCTAAAAGAGGCATAAAAAAGTGAAATAAAGTAACAGTTATAGTTAAAGAAATAATTTTATTTTTTTCTAATCCAATTGTTCCATATGCAAGTGATAAAGAAAATGCATCCATACTTAAACTAACTGCAATTATTAAAACTAATAATAAGTTCATATAATCACCTCTACAATTAATTGTATGTAATAAAAAAAAGTAGATTACTCTACTATAAATATTTTTCAATTAATTCCTGAATAAAAAATTTATATTCAACTTCTTCACTTTCTTCTGCTTCAATTAAACACATTGGTGGAAATAAAACGCACCACCAATTATCTCCCTCTCCAGAACCAAGTGTTACTAACAGTGAATTATAATATCCCTCTTTATAAGTAACACCCTTGAATTCCTTATTAGGAAAGTAATTTAATCCAAAATTAATTTCATACCCTAAATTATAATTTTCTTTTACTAACAAATCATTAATACGATTGTCAATTAATGACAAATTAGCTTGAATAATTTTCTCAGCCTCTTCACTACCTTTTGTATCTTTTAATAATTCATAAGTAGTTGTTTGTAATACTTCTTTAACCTTAGCTTTTATTTGTTGATCATACTCACTATTACTATTAGGTATAACGCGCATTCTTATCGCATTTTCTGGAATAACTAATTCATATGCTTTACCAACTATATTATTAAAACACATATATCCAATTATTATAACTACAATTCCAATCAAAAGTTTATTCATTTTATCACCTATAATTATAGTGGTGTTAAAAAAATACTTTATTCTTAAAATAAAAAAAAGACACATACAAAATGTGCCATTATTTGTGATATGTTTCATTATTAATTATTTTAAATGAACGATAAATTTGTTCTAATAAAATTAAACGAAATAATTGATGTGGGAATGTTAATTTTGAAAAAGACAATTTATAATTACTCATAGCTTTTATATCTTGATGAATTCCATAAGAACCACCAATAATAAAAGATATATTAGAATTATGAATTAAAACATCATTAATCTTATTAGATAATTGAATTGAATCTATTAGATTTCCTTCAATTTCCATCATAATTATATAATCTTTAGGATTAATCTTTTTTAATATTAACTCTTTTTCTTTTTCTAAAACAATATTTTTATTACTATCGTTAATATCTTCAACTTCAATAATTTCTATTTTAGTATATTTAGATAAACGTTTTAAATATTCATTAATTCCATCTCTATAAAACTTTTCTTTTATTTTTCCAACACATATTATTTTTATCATACTTCAATCAATTCCGTTCTCTCTTTTTGCCTTGCAATAATTAAATTATCTATCTTCTTATCATGCTTTTTTAGAGTATTTTCTAAAGTTGTTAGAGCTAACTGTTCCTCATTATTTTCCTCACTTAAATGGATTAGAACAACTCCTTTAGTATTATCTCCAATAAACTTACTTAAGTAATAAGAGGAATCTTTATTAGAAAGATGTCCTCTATCCCCAATTATTCGTTGCTTTAAATAATATGGATAATTACCGTTCATTAAAAGTTCTACATCATGATTACTTTCCATAATATAATAATTTTTATTTGAAAGAATTGGAAAATATTTCTTATTTATATAGCCAGTATCAGTTATATAAACTAAAGATTTTCCATAAGCTTCAAATACATACCCATTAGAATCATCAGTATCATGACTAGTTTTAAAAACAGTTACTTGTAAATCAGATATAACAAAGTCATCAGTAATAATTTGATAATTCTCTATTGTTATTATTTTACTAATTTCGTTATACATTTTATCTGTTAAATATATAATTGGATTATATTTTTTTATAAAAACTTTAAGTCCATTTATATGATCAACATGGGTATGGGTAATAACTATTGCATTAATAGATGACGGTTCTATATTTAATGATTTTAATTTTTTTTCAGCATTTCCAGAAGTAATTCCTAAATCTACTAATATTCTTGTATTATTAGTTTCAATAAAACTAGAATTACCTTTACTGCCACTTGCTAAAACTGAAAAGTGCATTAGTATTTACTCCATGGATTAATTCTTCTTCCGCCATACCATGGTCTACCACCAACCCATACTTCAAAATGCACATGCGGACCAGTTGCTAGTCCTGATTGTCCTACATAACCAATTACTTGACCACGTTCAACTGTTTCACCAATAGATACTGCACGTCTTTGCATATGGGCATAACATGTATAATATCCATTATTATGGTTAATACATACATAATTTCCATCTGGGTAACGATAAGTTGATTCAGATATAACTCCATTAGTTACTGCATATATTGGAGAACCATAACCAGTACCACTTATATCAAGAGCTAAATGTGCTTCACGTGTACCTCCAAAAATACGATATCCATAATCAGAACTAATTGTCCATCCACTATTAGTAGGCCATAACCAATTAGTTGTACTACCTACAGTAGGTATATATTTTTCACCTTTAACCAATATTTCATTAACTGCTGGTTTTAAAACTTCCTTATTTTTAGGATCGACATAACTAATAAATCCATTAATACGTTGTTCTTTTTGCGTAACACGTTCAATACCTTTTTCTCCAGATTGAATTATTTCATCATCACCAACTAGTTTAGTTTCATCATAACGAATTTCCGTTTGATAATCACTTTCTTTATCAACTACAACATGTTCTTCGACTACTACATCAACTTGTGGTTCGATAGTTCCAATTGTAACTTCTTGTCCTGGAAATAATAAATTTGATTTATCTGTAAACTCAGGATTTGAAATCATAAATTCTTCAACACTGATTTCGTTATTAAAAGCAACTTTTTCAATTGTATCACCAGCTTGTACAGTATAACTAGTGGAAACTGGATTATTTCCAAATAAAATATATTTTGCTAATTCATCTTCATTAGTATATATTTTTTCATCAACTGAAATATTAGTTTCTTTTATACTTATTTTTTGATCAACATATATATTTTCAATAATACGACCAGTAGATGTTATTTCTTCTTGGATATCGTTTAAATATTTTTCATAATTTTCACTACCAACAAAAGTTTTTATTGTAGTTTCAATAGCTTTTTTAAAATCATTTTTATTTATTACATTAACAACTGTACTTTTTTTATCTTTTTTTATTGTAAATTGATAACCTTTTACAGTAAATGATTTTTCCTTTTCTATTTTTTTATAGATATCTCTTATACTACTTACTTCATCATGATAAGTTAATATTTTTTTTATTTCTAATCCATTAGGTGCATAAACAGTATCAACATTATACTTTTTCTTATAATACTTTCCACGTTCATCTATATATTCTTCTAATTTTTCTTTTGATTTTATTGTACCCAATAATTTATCATCTAAATATACCTGATAATATATATTTGGTTCAATATTATTACTATAGTTAAATCCTAAAACAAACATTGCACCTGTAAGCAAAATAACAATTATTAAAAGTGTAAATTTCTTCATACTTCACCTAACTTTCCTCTGCTTCAACAAAATTAACAAATGTACTAGTATTTTTTCTAAATAGTAAATCAACTGTTCCTGTTGGTCCACTACGATGTTTACGCATTATAAACTCACTACGGCTTACATCAGGAGAAATTGCTGTATCTTTATTATAATAGTCATCACGATAAAGGAAAGCAACAATATCAGCATCTTGTTCAATAGACCCAGATTCACGTAAATCACTTAAAATTGGGCGTTTATCATCACGTGATTCAACACTACGTGAAAGTTGGGCTAAAGCTATAACCGGAATATCTAATTCCATTGCCATTGTTTTTAATGCACGACTAATTTCAGCAATTTCTTGTTGACGTTGTCCTGCATATTTACTTGAACCTTGAATCAATTGTAAATAGTCAATTATTACAATGTCCAAACCATCTTCACTACTAGCAAGACGTCTACATTTAGCACGAATTTCACTGATTGTTACACCTGGTGTATCATCAATAAATATTTTGGTATCTGCTAATTTACTTATAGCTTCATTAACACGTTTCCAATCATTGTGTTCTAATTTTCCAGTTGCCAGTTTTCCACCTTCAATTTGTCCAACAGACGCAAGCATACGACTAGCTAACTGTTCAGCACCCATTTCAAGTGTAAATAAAGCAACTGTTTTCTTAGCATTAATTGCAATATTTGTAGCAATATTTAAAGCAAAGGCAGTTTTTCCCATCGCTGGACGAGCCGCAATAATAATAAGTTCATGTTTGTGAAATCCCGAAGTAATTTTATCCAAGTCATAAAATCCAGTTGGTAAACCAGTAATATCCCCTTGACTTTGAGCTAATTGTTCCAAATCACTTTGTGTTTTAAATAAAACATCTTGAATTGTTTTAAATTCACTACCTTTTCTAGTTTTTACAACACTTAAAATTTTCTTTTCAGCACTATCTAAGACTTCTGCAATACCATTTGTAGCATTATATCCTGAAGTTACAATTTCAGTTGCTTCTTCAATCAATCTTCGTAAAATTGCCTTTTCATCAACAATTTTAATATATTCATCAACATTGGCAGCAGTAGGAACCATATTTATTATTTCTGTTAAATATTCCACTCCACCAACTGATGTAAGTAATTTTTTTTCATCTAAAGCAGCTGTAACTGTAGTAATATCGATGGGTGTCCCTTTTTCTGCAAGTTCAGATATTACCATAAATATTTTTCCATGAGCATCTAAATAAAATAAATCACTACTTAAATTTTCAACACTTTTTTGTAAAGCATACTTTGATAAAAACATTGAACCCAATACTGATTTTTCAGCATCAATATTATGTGGTAAAATCTTTTCTTGCATAAAAATCACCTAACTTTCTTTTTCAATTTTTATATTAATTATAGCTTTTACTTGTTTGTGTAATTCAATTGTAACCTTATGAACGCCAAGTGAAGTTAATGGTTCATCTATTAAAACCATCTTTTTATTAATATCAAAACCTAATTTTTTAAGTTCACTAACAATTTGTTTTACACTAACACTCCCAAAAACTTTATCTCCTTTTCCAGTTTTTACTTTAAAAATTAAAACTTTTTTTTCTAATTCTCTTTTAATCTTTTCACATTCTTTTATTAAAAATTCTAATTCTTTCTCTTTTTTACGATTTTCTGTATCTAAGTGCTTTACATTAGAAGAACTAGCTAAAATAGCATATCCATTCTTTATTAAAAAGTTTTGGCCATATCCAGCTTTTACTTCCTTTACATCTCCCTTTTTACCTTGTCCTTTTAAATCTTTAATAAAAATAACTTTCATTTATTTTCACCTCCATTAATTATCTCATATAATTTTTCTTTTACTTGATTAATAGTAGTTTCTGTCATTTGAGCAGCAGCATCACTTTTGTGACCACCACCACCTAATTTTAACATTATTTTTTGAACATCAATTGTTCCAACTGATCTAGCACTAATACCTACTTCATTATCACTAATTTTTCCAATTGCGAATGCAGCTTCAACTTTATCAAATTGTAATAATTCATCAGCAATTTGAGCTAAATCTTTTTTAGAAACTACCTCTTCATTTAAAGTACAAATAGCCATTTTTTCATTAATCATATAACTATTTTTAATATAATCTTGTCTCTTTTTATATACTTCCATACTTTCTTGTAATAAAGTTTGTTTATCAATGTTATTAGCGCCCATACGCATTAAATAAGCTGCTACTTCATAAGTCCTATCAGTTGTTTTTATATTATAACTATTAGTATCTATTTCCATACCAGCTAACATTATTGTGGCAACTATTGGTGAAACATTCTTATTTAAATGGTGTAAATACAAAGATACAAATTCAACCATACTTGATAATCTAGAATTAATATATGTAAGTTCATTACCATTTAAAGAATCAACCATTTTAATATGATGATCTAGAACCACTTTATTATCAAAATAATTAAATATATCAGGTTTATCCAATAATTTACTATTATGAGTATCAATAACAATTAACAATGTTTTTGCTGGATCTTTTGTAAAAACTTCTTTCTCATTAATAAAATTAATCTTAACATTATATAACTTTAATTTTTCTAGTGCTTTTAGAACCGAAGTATTATTAATATTTTCTTCTAAATATATACAAATATTTTTATTTTTATCTTTTAATATTCGGTAAATTCCTAAACTAGACCCTAATGCATCTAAATCAATATTTTTGTGTCCTGTTATTACAAAGTTATCATATTTACTAAAAATAGTAGTTAATTTCTCAAATATTTGCTTCACATCATCACCCCAATATAATTATTATACTATAAAAAAAGCTAGATGTCTTTATCTTAGCTAAATATTTTTGTTTATTTTTTCTAGCTTTTTTAAAGAATCCAACTCCCTAATATTTTTATAAACATGATTTTTTATACGAATATTATTCTCCTTACATAAAATAACTTTAAATGTTTTAAAGAAGATTAAAGCATCATTTCTAAAAGAAATATTTTTAATATACTTACTATCATATTTTAGTGTTTCAGTAATAGATAAATTAATTCTACCATTTATTTGAGCTAAACCCGTTATTCCTGGTCTAACTTTAAATCTCTCCTTTTGTTCTTCGGTAAAATGAGAATCATAAATTGATGGCATAGGACGTGGTCCAACAATTGACATTTCCCCTTTTATTACATTTATGAATTGTGGTATCTCATCTAAACTAGTTACTCTAATAATTTTACCAATTGGTGTCACTTTTTTCTCTACTTCAAAATTTAATTTGTTGATTTTTTGATTTACACTACTAAATTTAATAATTTTAAACTTTTTCATATTTAAACCAGTACGTTCTTGCTTATATATAACCTTACCCCTATTTTCAATAAAAAGGGCACTACTTATAACAATAGTTATAGGTAAAGTTAAAAATAGAAACATAATTGATAAAACAACATCTAAAGTTCTTTTAATATACCTTTGATACATCTAACCACCATTTTCTTAGAATAAAAAACACATATTTAGTTACATTATTTTATTTTTGTAGCTAAATTATGTATTTTGTTTAGTCTGTGATAAAGACCTGATTTAGTAATTTTATTTCCTGTTTCTAAAGTAATAATTTCACTTAACTCTTTTAATGAAATATCTGGATACTTCTTACGATATATGCATACAACTTGTAGTTTTTCATCTAAAACATCAAATAAACCTTCATTTTCTAAAGCTTTTATATCTGAAATTTGATTACTAGCAGTTTCTATCATTTTATCTACATTTGCTTGTTCACAATTATTTAAACGATTAGTATTATTTTTTTCATTACGTAAAACTCTTATTTCTTCATAGTATAAAACAGCATTAGGTGCATCTATTATTTTAAGAAAATCACTAATCTTTTCTGCACCTTTAATATATACCATATATTTATTTTCTCTTTTTAAATACTTACTATTTAAATTATATTGATTAAGTAAGTTATTTACATAAGATGCATATTCTTCATTATCAACCACAAATTCTAAATGATATCGTGAAGTTTTTGGATCATTTACACTTCCAACAGCCAAAAATAATCCACGTAAATAAGCTCTTAAACTATTCTCATCATCTAATAAATACTGATTAGGTATATTTAAATATTTATTTTTTATAACAATATTTAAATCTTCTAAAATATATTCTTTTTTTCGCTTTATTTCTAAAATATAAATATATTTTTTAGAAAAATTATACCCTCTTCGAACAGTAACAATAATATTAACATCATATAATAGTTTAATTAAATCATATATTCTTCTAGCAAGTGAACTACTTTCAGTTGTTAATTTTACTGTTTCACCAATCTCGGCTATATTTCTAAAAATAGCTGATAACTCTGAAATATATTCAATTTTATCAGTTCTTCTTTTACTAATTTCATTTTTTACATCACTAGTAAATGACATAATACCACCTTATAATAATGTAGAATAAATGGCAAGAGCTAATTTCATTACATCATGATGTATTTGATTATCGATTATTTTTACTAAATTTTCTTCAATAATATTTACATCTTTTAAATTTTCATAATCAATTTCTACAGGATCTTTTTGTTCTTCAACTAAATATTTTTCTATTACTTCTTTCTCTATCTTCCCATTATTAACAATTACATCAGTAATTTTCTTATTTCCCAAATATCTATTTAATGTATTAACATGATCACTAACTGTATAATCATCTGTTTCTCCTGGCTGTGTCATCATATTGCAAACATATAATAATTTTGCATTACTTTCATCAATTGCTTTTATAATATCATTACTAATTAAATTGCATATAACACTAGTAAATAGACTTCCCATACTAAATACAATCATATCAGCTTCTTTTATTTTATTTAAAACAATTTCTGGAATAATAGGTTCTTCTTTATAAAATATTTTCTTTATTATTCCTTCACATTCAGTAATATTATGTTCCCCTTCAATAATTTTTCCATCATTCATTTCAGCCATTAAAACAACATTATCCTCTGTTAAAGGTAATACAGATCCCTTTAAATTAAATATTTTTCCTAATGCTTCAATACCATCTGACATATTTCCCGAAATATTAGCTAAAGCGGTTAACATTAAATTTCCAACTGTATGTCCATCTAAATCACTAGATGTATTAAATCTATAATTAACTAATTTTTCTACTATTGGCTCTACTTCTGATAACGAAATTAATACTCTTCGAATATCTCCCATAGCTGGAATATTGAATTCTTCTCTTAATCTTCCTGTACTTTTACCATCATCACTTACAGAAACAATAGCGGTTATATCTACAGGGAATTCTTTTAATCCAGAAAGTAATGTAGATAAACCATTACCTCCACCAAATACAACAACTTTCTTTTTCATTTTATCACCACTATAATTATACTACAAAAAAAGATTTTTTTTAAATTACAAGTTAATTAAAAATCTTATTTATTCATAATTAAACGTATTTTTTTATTATCTTTTTCTTCTTCAAACTTCTTAATATATTGTAATGCTTGTTGATGCATACTTCCAATCTTTATAAAATCATTTTTATCTTCAGCATCTTTTAAGCTATCCATAATATTTGTAAGATACTCAACATCATAATCTGTTCCATAATTACTAAGATAACGTTGAAAATGAACTAAATCATTATTCATATAACAATATAGTACTTGATCATGACCAATTAAATTATCAATTTTCTTCATTATATCTTTTGTTTTCTCATGTTTTCCATAAAATTCTCCTTTATTTTCATCACAAAAATAAAGTTCAGTTAAATATAATGTGTATCCAGCATCAAAACCACGACCACGACGTTTTTTATCCTTATTTAAACCAATTGATAACCCTTGATAAGTTACATTCTTTCCAACACGTGTAGTAGCTACATGAAATAATTCTTGATAAATTAAATAAATAAAATCATTATTATATTTAATCTTATTTTTATTAATATCATAATTTATTTCATACTTTCCTTTGTTTGAAATATTATGTAAAAAATGATATGTAAGAGCATTTTTTACTTTTAAAGTTTCTAAATTAATTTGTAAATTTTGTAAATAAGAAGAAGGTAATGTTGGTGTTACTCTTTCTAAAAATTTACGAATATGATAAAACAATTCTGTGTCTAAAACAATATAATTAATATCTTTTATATTTATTTTTTTCTTTTCCATTTTTTTCTTCCTCCTTTAATGTTTAAGTATTATATCACAAAAAAATAAGATTTTACTCTTATTTTATATTTATTTTAATATTTTTATAACATTTGAAGCAGCTAACGCCCCTTCTCCAATAGAAGTAGCAATTTGATATAAATCTTTCTTTAATACATCACCACTAGCATATATTTTATCATCAGTAGTTTTTAAATGTTCATTAGTTACAATATAACCATCTTTTGTTTTATCTATTGTATTAATAAAATTCGTTTCTGGTATTTGTCCAATATAGATAAATAAGCCATCAGCATTAATAATACTTTCATCATTAAGTTTAACACCACTAAATTTATCATTGTTTTCAAGTATCTCAATTACTTCTTTGTTAAAATATTTAATAATATTTTCTTTTTTATTTACTTTGTCAATTAAAACTTCATCAGCACGATATTCACTACTACGATGAACAATATATACTTTATTAGCAATATCAGCAATATATAAAGCTTCTTCTAATGCACTATTTCCTCCTCCAATAATAATTACATCTTTATTTTTATATAACATACCATCACAATATGCACAATAACTAATTCCACTACCTAATAATTTTTTTTCATTATCTAAACCTAATTCACGCGGTTTTCTACCAGTTGCAATAATTATTGTTTTAGTAATATATTCTTCTTGTTCAGTACATACAACTTTATGATTATCACTATCTTTAATTTCTTTTACATCACCATATTTATAAACAACACCTAAATTTTCAATTTGTTCGTAAATGTTAAATGCCAAAGTTGGACCATCTACCTTTTTAAAACCTGGGTAATTTTCTATATTAGAACTCTTATTAATTTGTCCACCTGGAACTCCTTTTTCAAGTAAAACAAAATCTAAACCCGCTCTTTTTAAATAAATTGCAGCAGTCATACCAGCAACTCCAGCACCAATTATTACACAATCATAAATTTTCATTAATCAAATTCCCTTCTCTATATAAATTATCTAATTTTGTTTCTTTTCTATGTTTAATAACTATTATTATACCTATTAGAATCATTACTACAGAAACTATTTGAGCAATTTTAAAACTTCCTAACATTAAACTATCAGTTCGTAATCCTTCAATAAAGAAACGACCAGTTCCATACCAAATTAAATAGAAAGATACTAAAGTTCCATTCTTACAATATTGATTTCTTCTAATAATTAAACTAATTATAAAACCGACTAAACACCATATTGATTCATATAAAAAAGTTGGTTGATGATAAACACCATTAATATTCATACCATCAATAATAAACTGTGGTAAATGAAGACTTTCTAAAAAACTTAAAGTTGTCGCCGGACCATAAGCTTCACCATTAAGGAAATTTCCCCAACGTCCAATAGCTTGACCTAACAATAAACTTACAACAGCTATATCTAAAATTTTAATAGTTGAAATACCATTTTTTTTAGTATAAAATAAAATCCAAAGTAAACCAGCAATAACACCACCATGAATAGCTAGTCCACCTTCCCATATTTTAAATATATCACTAATGTTATTACTATAATAATCTAAGTGAAATAAAACAAAATATAAACGTGCCCCTATTATGGCAATTGGAACTAAGTAAAAAAACATATTAATCATAAAATCTTCTGGTATTTGAAACTTTTTTGCTTCTTTTAAAGCAAGTGTCCCACCCACTAATAAAGCAATAAAAATAAAAACTGAATACCAATATATTTGTATAATACCTAAATCTAAAAATATTGCATCCATAACTAATTCCTCCTAAATATTGGTTTTAATAAAATTTCTGAAACTAAAAAGTTTATACAACTAATACAAATAGCAACTATAAATGGCATAAATATTCCACGAATAGCAAAATGTCCTAAAGTAATAATTTCCACTAATTTTAATATAAAAACATTTATAAAGGGATAAAATAATCCTAAAGTCAAGCCAGTAATTGGTAAAGTTAACCAAAATAATAATGGTTTTACTGTTTTATTCAATAAATAGATAATTGAAGTAGCAATAATACTCCATATAATAAAATGGTCACTATCTATATATATAGTTTTTTTAAACAAAATTGAAAGTATTATTAAGATAATTGTATAACTTATAAAATGAAATAACCAATCTATTAAATTTTTGATATTTTTATTCTTTAACACCATATCATCTCCTTAATTATTATACCAAAAGTTAAGGTATTTACCAACATTAATAAATATTATGATGTTTAAATATTATTATTACTTGTCAAATTTTTTTCTATAAGAACATTTTTGACATAATTCACATATTAAAATATTATTTTTTAAACTACTATTAAAATTAATAAATTGGTCACTATCTAAAATATACTTTAACTTTGTTTTATAAATATTTCCCAAATTTATAATACCATCACTATCTAAACAACAAGGTACAACAGTACCATCACATAGTATGGCAATGTGATCTTTTGTTCCGTTACAAGTACCATAATTACTTATAAATTCATGATTTAATGATGGCCAATCAAATAATTCAGCTTTATTTAAAAATAAATTTTCTTTTAATGTTGTATTATTACTATTTATTATTTTAGATAGTAATTTACTAGATAAATTAAAATAATTAAGAATTTCTTTAATCATACTTTCCATATCTTTAGTAAGTTTATTATTTTTTAAAGCCCAAAAACGATAATTAACATAAATAGGGGAATTAGCTAAAATTTTTTTAGTTGCTTTTAATATATTAATTATATAATTTTCATTATCATTTTCATCAAAACTGTGGAGTGAAACATTTATTTGACGAACACTATTATATTTTAATAAAATATCAGTTTTTTCAAGTAATAAAGTACCATTAGTAGTAATATTTACTTTTATATTATACATTTCACATAACTCTAAAATTTTATCTAAATTAGGATGCAATAAAGGTTCACCCTTAACGTGTAAATAAATATAGTCAGTATATTCTTTTATTTCTTTTAAAATATACTCAAATTCTTCAACACTCATAAATCTTAAAGGGCGTAGTAGGGGTGAACAAAATTTACAATTTTTATTACAAATATTAGTAATTTCAATATATATACGTTTAAATCTCTTTTTCATACTACTTATTTTCCTTTAAATCAAATAATATATCTCGAAGTTCCATAGCTCTTTCAAAATCAAGATTTTTAGCAGCTTCTTTCATTTCATTTTCTACTTTAATCATTAAATCAATTTTTTCTTTTTTGCTCATCTTTTCTGGTTCTTTTTCTTCTAATTCTTGATTATTTGAAATAACATCACGAATTTCTTTAATAATAGTTTTTGGAACTATTCCGTGTTCTTCATTATATTTCATTTGAATTTCACGACGTCTTTCAGTTTCTGTAATCGCTTCTTTCATAGAATCACTGATAGTATCTGCATACATTATAACTTTACCTTCAGCATTACGAGCGGCACGACCAATAGTTTGAATTAAACTTCTAGTACTACGCAAGAATCCTTGTTTATCAGCATCCATAATAGCAATCAAACTAACTTCTGGTATATCTATTCCTTCACGAAGTAAATTAATTCCAACAACAACATCGTATTTCCCAACTCTTAAATCATGAATTATTTTTAATCTTTCTAAAGTCTTTACTTCACTGTGTAAATAAGCAACTTTTATATCTAACTTTTTTAAATAAGTTGTAAGCTCTTCAGCCATACGAATTGTTAAAGTTGTAATTAATACACGTTCGTTCTTTTCAATTCTTGCATTAATTTGATCTAATAAATCATCAATTTGTCCAGATGTTGGTTTTACTTCTATTATTGGATCTAATAACCCAGTTGGACG
Source organism: uncultured Bacilli bacterium (assembly GCA_944363775.1). Lineage (GTDB taxonomy): Bacteria > Bacillota_I > Bacilli_A > RF39 > UBA660 > Pelethosoma. The sequence goes on from CALVVE010000001.1 coordinate 29,587, forward strand.
AATAATTTGTTCAACATATTGATTATTACATAATTCCAATTCATAATCACCTGGAGTAGCGGATACATAAATAGTTTGATCTAACTTCTCTTCAAATTCATTAAATTTTAATGGGCGATTATCCATGGCACTTGGTAATCTAAAACCATAATCAACTAAAACTTTTTTTCGTGCTTGATCGCCATTATACATTCCTCTTACTTGCGGAACAGTAACATGTGATTCATCTATTACCATTAAAAAGTTGTGTTTAAAGAAATCTATTAAAGTTGTTGGTGTTTCACCAGCTTGTTTTAACGCAATATGTCTAGAATAATTTTCAACTCCACGACAAAATCCCGTTTCAGATAACATTTCTAAATCATAATTAGTTCTTTCCTTAATTCTTTGTGCTTCTAATAACTTATTTTGTTCTTCAAATTCTTTAATACGCTCATTTAATTCAACTCTAATATTTTCTATTGCAATCTTTAATTTATCTTCACTAGTAACAAAGTGACTAGCAGGAAAGATACTAATTGTTTTTTTATTTGCCGTTATAACACCAGTTAAAGTATCGAATTCACAAATTCGATCTATTTCATCACCAAAGAATTCAATTCTAATTCCTTTACCATGTTGGGAAATAGGAACTAATTCAAGAACATCACCACGAACTCTAAATGTTCCACGTTTTAAATCCATATTATTTCTTTCATATAACATTTCAACTAGTTTTTCTAAAACGGCATCACGGTCAACTTCTTCACCAACTTCTAGTGTTAACATTTTTTTCTCATATTCATCTATTTCTCCAATACCATATATACAAGAAACTGAAGCAACTACAATAACATCATTATATTTAAGTAATGAACTTGTTGCAGAATGTCTTAATTCATCAATTTCATCATTTATTGAGGCATCCTTCTCAATATATGTATCAGTTTTTGCAACATAAGCTTCAGGTTGATAATAATCGTAATATGACACAAAATATTCTACATGATTATTGGGAAATAATTCTTTGAATTCTGAATACAATTGTCCAGCTAAAGTTTTGTTATGAGCAAGAACTAAAGTTGGTTTATTTATTTCTTTTATTACATTCGCAATTGTAAAAGTTTTACCAGTACCAGTGGCCCCTAATAATACTTGACTTTTTTTACCCTCTTTTAAACCTTCAACTAATTCTTTTATAGCTTCAGGTTGATCACCACTTGGTTTATATTTTGATACTAACTCAAACATATTTTCCTCCTTTTTAACAGTAATTTTATTAAACATATTCTAACATTTATTTTATAATAAAACAATAATAATTTTTTATTAATGTAATAAAATTATATTATTTCTTTATCATTTATTTTTCCATCATTTTTAATAATTATTATATTAAATTTTCTTTATTTAATATTTGCAAAAAAAAGTAGTTTACTGTATAATAAATTTTAGGAGTTGATAATCATGGATTATGACTATTTGATGAAAAAAATTGAAAAATTAATATCATATATGTATAATGATTTAATTACTTTATCAAAAAAAACAACTAATATGGTTAATAATAATATAGAAAACTATTTATCTTATAATAGAATTAAAGTAAATAGATCATTCTATACTCAAACAACTTATTATTGGATAGAATGCAATAATTCTAATTTATATAAAATTCAAGAAAATTTAAGAAATTTTTTAATAATTACAAAAAAAAATTTGGATGTGAATAAACAAACTCATAATAATAAAAAAACAATTCAAACCTTAGAAAATAATTTTAACATTATGATAAATTCTTTAAATATATTTCAAAATACTTTAGAATATACAAAATCTTTTGCTCTAAAAAAATATTCTTTTCAAGACTCTTATACTGAAAATGGGATATTAGCAATTAAACAAGCTTTTAATAAAAGTTACTCTTTAATTGAAATGGAATTAAATCAAATAAAACAACAATATTATCAACAGTTTGTAAATAATGTATTATTGGATATAAAAAATTATACAGGTGAAACACAAAATTTAAAATCAAATAAAGAAGTTATAAATGCTAATAATTATTATAGTAAACTATTAAGAGCAACATTAACGGAGAAAATTGATGAAGTTGATAAATATTATAAGCTTTGGAATACTATCGATGATAAAATTAAAAAAATGGTTATTGCAAACCAATCAAATAATTTACAAAATATACCATACGTATTTATTGTCCAGAATAATATAAATAAAGCTCATAAATTTTTTCTAGAGCACAATATGCAAAATATGGCAAATTATATGGAACAGATGCTTCAAATATTATCTAGTAGAAACATAAATGTTAATAGTTGGAACTTACTTGTAAACTTAATGAATTATGTAATGAAAGAAGATATAACCAATTTTTCTTCTTTAGCTGTTCAATGGGAATATGTACCAAATAATCTAAAAAATGAAAATTATGTAAAATATGAAACAGAATTTTTAGAAAAATTTACAGAAATTCAAAATAAAACTAAAATTTTAAATATATTGATGAAAACATATCAAATTTTACAAGAACAACAAAAATTTACTGATTTATCTATGTTTATTAATAATATAGTAAATCAAATAAAAGAAAAAGAGACTAAAGTTCATAAATAATTAATAAGTCTCTTTTTTAGTATATATTATATAAAAAATTATATAAAATTATAATGTTATATATATAATTTAAAAATATTTATATTTAAATCCAAGTGTTTTATATATTTCAGTAGATCTTGGAAGTTCAAATACACGGGCAATAATTAAATTATAAATTTCATCAAATAATATAATTCCACAAATACTTATTGTTATAATTAAAAAAGTTTTTTTATTAGTTTTTCTAGCAATATTAAAACATATTGGTACAACAACATACATTAACACTAAACTAAATATTGCGAATGATAAAACACTTCTTAGACATACATAACCGTTAATACTTCCAAAACTTAATATTTCGGTATTATAATCCCAACATTTTACTCCTTGAATTTCTTCTAAAATCCAACCACCAATATATTCTAAAATCCCACTGGCAATTAAACTAACAATAAAAATAAATAGGGGTTTTTTTCTTTTTTTATATGTTAAAAAATATATACAAACAGCTCCTATAGCATAAATATTAATCCATGGTAAAAAGTTACCACCTCGCCAATAAATTTCTGTCATTCCACTATTAAAATAGTAAAAAACAACTTCGTAACAAAAACCAAAAAAACCGGAAATTGTTATAATTAAACAAATAATACCTAACATAGTTAATTTATCAAAAGAATGATCTTTTTCAATATATTTTTTAAACATACTTCTCAACTACCTTTTATTTATATAAAATATCTATATCAACTAAAGTATCAATTCCATCAATTTTACCATTTTCACACATTTGCCACATTTTATAATCTCCTGTATATGATGTTTGATCTGTGTAATGGGCAAGCCAAATATCATGTTTTGGATTCATCCAAATATTCTCTAAATAAGTTTTACTACTATAAAGCATTCCTTCATAACCATCTTTTTCTATTTCATCTAAAAATGCCTCAGCCATACTAGTTAATCCAAAAAAACTTAAGTTATATTCATTATAATATTTCCAATTCTCCCAGTCAAATGCGATTGGTAAATTTACATCATAATCTTTTATTTGTTTTAAAACCCATTTAGCATCTTTTTTAGCTAATTCTATTGTATTAGCATAAGAATAAAAATATATTCCTACATCTATATTATTTTTATTGGCTTCACTAATATTATATTTAAAGTTTTCATCTACAAAATATTCTTTATTTAATCCTCTTGTTCCACCAACTCTAATCATTACAAATTCTACACCAGCCTGTTTTAATTTTTTAAAATCTATTTTTCCTTGCCAACTAGAAACATCTATACCAATTTTAGTATTTTTAGTTTTATATTTTGCAACAACATCACTAAACAAAGTATAATTTTCTTCTGGTGTTTCTACTTCTTCTGTAGGCTTTTCGTTACTTTCAACTGGTTTTGGTTCGATTACATGAAGAGTAAATGGAGCAGTTTCTGTATTACCACTACTATCAGTTGCTTTATAAACTAAACTATAATCACCTGCCGTATTTAAATCATAATCACCTTCAATAACACATTTAGGCTTATTATCATAATTATCACCACATAATATTTGTTTAGTTAAATCAACATCACTATCTTTTAATACTGTATATGAGTTATTAATCCAAATTAATGGTTCTGTAGTATCAACTACTTCAATATCAAAAGAGTAGGGAACAGTAATACCATCATCATTTTTAAATTTAAATGAAATAGTTTGTTTTCCTAATTTTGTTGTATCAATAGCTTTATTACTTAAAATCTCACCATTAATAGAACTTATTAAATCAGATATTTTTACTTCTTCATTAAATTCTATTTTTAAGTTAGAGACTAATTTTACTTCAATTTTGGCTGTTTTTACTCTTATATAAGCGTAAAGTTCTATACTAAATATTAATAATAATACAGCTATTAAACTTATAATTATTATTCTTCTATATTTTTTCATAATCAACCTCATTTAAATATATTTAAAAGAAAAGATCAAAACTAATTGATCTTATTTTTGAATTTTTACAACTAATTGAGCCATATTTTCTAAATCAAATTGTTCGATAGAAATATTAAATCCTTTATTTTGTAATTCATTGCAACAATTTTTTAATGTATTAATTGCTTCATTATAATCTAATGTAGGTACTTGCACAGTAGGATTTACTGGTTGTTCCATGTTTACCATATTGTTATTGTTTGGCATAATTGGATTTACAGGTTCTTGTGGCATTGCACTAACATTTTGATTATAATTCATATTAGGCATAGGTTGTTCTACATTAAATTCAGGTATTATTGGTGTAACAGGTGTATTAGTTACTTCTTCAGTTGGATTTATATTTCTAAAATCCATATTAAATCCTAAATCTTGTGGTGTTGTTGGAGTTTCTTCAACAGTTGGCATTACTGGTTCAGGATTAACATTATTTACTGTTTCTGTTTCAACCGGATTATTATTTATACCAAAATTATTATTTAAATTCATATCAAATTGTGGCATAGAATTAAAATCAGGCATTGATACTTCATTATTTACAGCATTATTATTCATATTAACATTGTTTGTAGGTTGAACTGGTTCTAAAACTGGTTCTTCAAATGTAAATCCTGAATTTTCATTACTAATATTAGCACTATTATTTACATCAAAACTATTATTATCCATTATATTATTTATACCATTATTAATTTGATTAGAATTAGGTTCAAAACTTGGAATACTATTGAATGTATTTTCAGTAGGAATATTATTAGAAATAGGTTCAACATTAATTGGATTTTCATTAACATTATTATTTAAACTATTTTCAACTGGCATTTCCATTGAAGTATTATTAACCATTGGTGTTTCTGCTTGTACTGATTGATTAGTTTCAACATAATTATTATTAAAGAAAGCATCAAAATTATATTGAGGTTGTGGCGTTTCTTCTTGTGGCATAAAATTCATATTAGTTTCTTGTTTTTCTAAATCAGAAACAAAATTTTCTTGATTAGTATTAGGCATAAAATTAAAGAATTTACCACTATTAGCACTCTCAACAGCTTCATTATTTTGAGCTGCAAACTGATTATTTATTTCAACCATTTTTTGATCTTCATTTAATAAATTATCAACATCAGCTTTTGGTGTTTCTGTAAAAATATCTTGTGCTTGATTTTCAATTTTATTAACATCCATAAATCCTGGATTAGTAACATTTTCTTGCACTGGAGAACCAAAATCTGGAATTGGTTCTAATACAGGTGCTTCAGACATCATAACATTTTGATTAGGTATATTATTGTTTTGTTGATTATCTCCTTCAATTGGAGTATTTGGAATATTATAATTCATATTATTATTATTATCGTAATTCATATTTTTTTCTCCCTTTTCTTCTAAATCTAAAACCTCTATATTATTTTTTACGGTTTCATTTGTTTTATTCGCTAAATAGTCTTTAATAACTTGATCAGTTTTTCTAACAGTTAATCTTTCAGATATAATTTTATTTAAAATTTCAACTTGATCCTTTAAATCACTTAATTTTAATAAAGAACGGGCATGACGCTCAGAAATTTTTTGTTCTAATAACGCTTCTTGTACTTCTTCATCTAAATTTAATAATCTTAATTTATTGGCAACAGTTGATTGTGTTTTTCCTAATTTTTGAGCTAATTGTTCTTGAGTCATTCCCATATCTAATATTTTTTTATAAGAAACAGCTTCTTCTATCGGTGTTAAATCTTGTCTTTGAACATTTTCTATTAAAGCTACTTCAGCTGCATCTTTATCATTTAAATTAACAATCAACGCAGGAATACTTTTTTTGTTTGCCAAAACACTTGCTTTATATCTTCTTTCACCAGCTATTATTTCGTACTTATCACTTATTTTTCTAACCACAATTGGTTGAATTACACCATGTTCGCGAATGGATTCAGCTAATTCATTAATGTTTTTTTCATGAAACTTAATTCTAGGTTGAAAACGATTAGGTAAGATTTTATCTAGGCTAATCTCAATAACTTGATTTCCATTCATAAACAATACCTCCTTATTCTTTTACTATTCTCTATGTATTATAATATATTTTGGGAAATAATTCAACAATTTTTGGGAAATAAATTAAAAAAGTAGCAAAGCTACTTAATTATAATGGTCTTTTCTTTATTTCAGAAAATTTTCTTGGATATTTATTATTTGTTTTAACTTCTTTTTTTATTAAAACTAAAGTTCTATTACTATTTTCAACTGGTAATTTAAACTCAACAATTTTTTCTATTTTTCCACCTAATAAATTTAAAGCTCTATTACTTTCTTCAATTTCATTATTAATATTAGCTTTCATAGGAATAAAATATTTATTTACTTTTACTAAAGGTAAACAAAATTCAGATAAAACATTTAAGGTTGTTACCGCACGAGCTGTTACAACCTCATATTTTTCACGATTTTTTATTGCATATTCTTCTGCTCTTGCATGAATAGCTTCAATACCATCTAATTTTAATTCATTAATAACTTCATTTAAAAAGTTTATTCTTTTATTAAGTGAATCTACTAAAGTAACATTAATATGCGGAAATAATATTTTTATAACTAATCCTGGAAAACCAGCACCAGTTCCAACATCACATAATGAATTTACATTTTTTAAATCAATTATTTTATTTAGAGTAAGACTATCATAAAAATGTTTTAAATAGACTTGCTCAACCTCTGTTATTCCTGTTAAATTCATAACTTTGTTTTTTTCAACTAATAATTCATAATATTTATATAATTGTTTTAATTGTTCTTCAGTTATAAATATATTTAAATCAGCTAATGCTTTTATAAAACTATCTTGATTCATGTGCATACTCCTTCTTTAAATATACCATTAAAATAGAAATATCAGCTGGATTAACACCACTTATACGAGCTGCTTGCGCAACAGTTGTTGGTTTTACTTCTTTTAATTTTTGTTTAGCCTCACTAGCTAAATTTTTAATTTTATCATAATCTATATCATTTGGAATATTTTTCTTTTCTAAATTATTTAATTTTTCAGCTTCAATCATAGCCTTTTTTATATAACCATCATATTTTATTTCAATTTCTATTTGTTTTGCAATATTTGGTTCTAAATTTAAATTGTGAAATGGTGTTAATTTTTCTAAAGTTATTTCTGGACGTTTTAAAAAATCATATAAAGTAATACTATCTTTTAATGCAGCTGTATTTAATTTTTCTAAATATGGTAGTACTTCTTTTTTAGGTGTTATCTTAGTTTCTTTTAAATAATTAATTGAATCATTTATTATTTTTTTCTTTTCTACTAATTTTTGATATCTATCTTCATCAATTAAACCATATTTATAACCATATTCTCTTAATCTTAAATCAGCATTGTCGTGTCTAAGTAATAAACGATATTCAGCACGTGATGTAAGTAATCTATATGGATCTCTTACACCTTTAGTAACTAAATCATCTATTAATACTCCAATATAAGCTTCATTTCTTTTTAATATAAATGGTTCCTTATTTTCAATTTTTAAACAAGCATTAATTCCAGCCATTAAACCTTGGCAAGCAGCTTCCTCATAACCACTTGTTCCATTTATTTGACCAGCTGTAAATAAATTTTCAATAATTTTGGTTTCTAGATTTTGTTTTAACTGTGTTGGATAAATTGCATCATATTCAATTGCATATGCATATTTTAATATTTTAGCATTCTCTAAACCAGGTAAACTATGAACCATTTTTTCTTGAACATCATATGGCATACTTGTTGAAAAACCTTGAATATATATATCATCATAATATAAACTTTCTGGTTCTAAAAATAATTGATGTCTTTCCTTATCTTTAAATCTAACAATTTTATCTTCAATAGAAGGACAATATCTTGGACCAACACCCTTTATATCATCTAATCCACCATACATACTAGATTTATTTAAATTTTCATTTATAATTTTATGAGTTTCTGGCGTTGTATAAACTAAATGACATGGAACTTGTTTTTCTATATCGTATGTTGGATTTATATCAAAACTAAAAGAATAATGTTCATCAGAACCTTTTTCTATCTTTGTTTTAGAAAAATCAATTGTTTTCTTATCAATACGTTGTGGAGTTCCTGTTTTTAATCTAATTATTTTAAAACCTAACTTTTTTAAATTATCACTTAAATAATTTGAAGGTAGTTCTCCATGGGGACCTTCTCTACGTCTAGTATCACCAACTAAAATATCAGCCTTTAAATATGTCCCAGTTGTTAAAATAACTGCAGCAGCATAAATTTTACTTTCATCTTCTAAAATAACTCCTTTAACTTTGTTATCTTCAACAATCAAATCTTTTACCATTGCTTCTTTTATTTCTAATTTATCGATACTATTTAATTCTTTAAGCATTTCTTTAGGATATGTTATTTTATCTGCTTGTGCACGTAAAGCTTGAACAGCTGGACCTTTAGCACTATTTAACATTTTCATTTGAATTTGTGAACGGTCAGCAACTTTTCCCATTACACCACCTAATGCATCAATTTCCCTAACAACAATTCCTTTAGCACTTCCACCTATACTTGGATTACAAGGCATATCTGCTATATTCTTAATATTTCCCGTTATTAATAAAGTATTATGTCCAATTTTGGAACAAGAATAAGCAGCTTCACATCCAGCGTGTCCACCACCAACAACAATTATTTCATAATTCATTTTATCACGTCCTTTTTTGACTAAGATATTATACTTCAATTTTATATTATTTACAATAATTTATTTGCTTGTTTTTGTTCAAATTTATTTTCATTTTCATATACTTTATTTAAATGTGGAATTTTTTCTAAAGGAAGTTTATCTAAAAAATCTTTTTGAAATTGGTTACAATTTTCTGGAATAAATAACATTGCTTCATTTGTTTTATCTAATGAAAAACTTAATGATTCATAATATATATAACCATTTTCCATTAAAATAATTGGGGCAGTAGTATCATAAAACATTATATTTTTAGAAAAAATACCATTTTTTCTTTGTCCTAACTTTCTATAATAAAAAATATGTCTATTTAATCCTTCCTCTTTTTCAATTAATTCAATTTCATCTTCACTTTTACCAATAATTAAAATCATTATTTTTTCTAAATCAAAATTCATAATATCACCATTATTATTATAAACTAAATTTTAATAAAAAAAGAGGTTTTTATGCCTCTTATACAAAATTATACATTATCCTAAAGCAACATCTAAAACCATCATAACTGAAAAACCAATTAAAGTAAATAAAGCCATTAAATCTTTTTGTTTATTTGTTTGACTTTCAGGTATTAATTCTTGAACTACAACATAAATCATAGCTCCAGCAGCAAAACATAATAAAAATGGAAGTAATAATTGTACTTTTAAAACTAAAAGTGCACCTAAAACTCCAGCAATAGGTTCAACAATACCACTTGCTTGACCATATAAGAAAGCCTTTGTTCGACTATATCCTTCTCTTCTAAGTGGAAAACTAACAGCACTTCCTTCGGGAAAATTTTGAAGACCAATTCCTAGAGCAACAGTTAAAGCTCCTGTTAAAGTTGCCCCAGTTAAATCTAACCCCAATGTTCCAAAAGCTACTCCAACAGCTAATCCTTCAGGAATATTATGTATTGTAATTGAAAGTATTAACATTAAACAACGTTTAAAACTTTCTTTTTTATTATTTTTATTCTTTTTTTGAACTAATTTATATATATTATCACTTATAAATAATAGTAGACCACCACTTACAAATCCCAAAGATGCCATTATCCAAGCATTCAACCCTAAATCTTCTGCCAATGTTATCCCAGGATTTAATAAAGACCAAAATGATGCGGCTATCATAACCCCAGCTGCAAATCCTAACATTCCATCCATAAATGTTTTATTAATTTTTTTCATTAAAAAAACAAGACTAGCACCTAATGCGGTTACTGACCACGTAAAAATAGTCGCTAATCCTGCTTGATAAACTGGTGATAAATTACTAAACCACTCAAACATAGATTCCTCCTATTAGTTATTTTCCTAAACAAAATTGACTAAATAGTTGATCAATTAGTTCTTCTTCGTAAGTTTCACCAATAATTTCTCCTAATTTATTCCAAATATTTTTTAAATCTATTTCTAATATATCGATTGGATATTCTTGTTTTAATCCTGATTCTATATCATTTAATGATTCTAATGATTGTTTTAATAATGAAATACTTCTAGCACTCGTTAAATAAGTCATATCATTTGTTAATATTTGTTCAAGATTAAATAATTCTTTTATTTTATCTTTTAAATCATCTATTCCTTCATTTTTAAAAGCACTAATAAATATATAATCATGACCATCTAAGTCATTTAAATTAATTTTTGATTCCAAATCTTTTTTATTAATAATAACAATATGTGTTTTATTCTTAAGACTATCTAAAATTTTCTTTTCTTCTGAATTTATTTCATCATTATTATTTAATACAAATAAAACTAAATCAGCTTCATCCATCATTTTCCTACTTTTTTCAACACCGATACTTTCAACAACATCGTTTGTTTCCCTAATTCCGGCTGTATCAATTATATTTAATGTAACACCATCTAAACTAATCTTTCCTTCAACAATGTCCCTTGTTGTTCCTTCAATATCAGTAACAATAGCTTTTTCTTCATTTAATAAACTATTTAAAAGACTACTTTTTCCAACATTTGGTTTACCTATAATACAAGTTTTAATTCCGTCTTGTAAAATTTTTCCATTTTCACTTTCATTTAATATCTTTAAAATTGCTTTTTTTATTTTAGTTAACATGGGAAATAACATTTCATTAGTAAAAACTTCAATGTCTTCATATTCTGGATAATCAATATTAACTTCAATATTAGCAAGAACTTCAAGTATTTCTTGTCGTAAATCTTTTACTAATTTTGAAACTTTTCCATCTACTTGATTAAGAGCAAGAGCTCGTGAACTTTCCGTTTTGGCTTCAATTAAATTCATAACTCCTTCAGCTTGAGTTAAATCAATACGTCCATTCAAGAAAGCTCGTTTAGTAAATTCACCAGCTTCAGCAAGACGGCACCCATTAACAAGTAACAATTCTAATACTTTATTAGTAGTGGCAATACCACCATGACAATTAATTTCAACTGTATCTTCAGTAGTAAATGTTTTAGGGCTTAACATAACCGAAATTAAAACCTCATCAACTATTTCTTCATTATTTATTATATGCCCATAATGAATAGTGTGACTAGGCACTTTTTCCAAATCTTTACCTTTAAAAATTTTATTAACTATTTTTATAGCATCTTTTCCACTTACTCTTATAATAGAAATAGCCCCTACACCTAACGCGGTTGAAATAGCAGCAATTGTATCTTCCATATTTTATACCTCACTTCTTTAAAAAATTTTTTATTTTTTTTAACATACCTTCTAATCCTAAATATTTATAATAACTTCTTGGATGTTTTAAAACACGAGCAGAAACATATTTATCAGCGAATGTAACAATCCAACTTTCACTATATTTAGGTGGCATAATATTTAATGGAAACATATGTCTTAATATAATATTTTCTATTCTACTGTTTAAAACTTTTGGATAATGTTCTTTAGCATTCGATAGTGCTTCCTTTGCATGTGTAAAACCATGTTGTTTAAAAATATTCTTTGGACGATCAGGAATATTGAATATAACCTTTTCTTCATCTGTATATTGCCAAGGATAAGGGTAAAAATCATGTAATAATCCACCAATAGCTGCACTTTTATAATCACACCCAAATTTTTTAGCTAATTTATATGATAAATAAGAAACTTCTAAACAGTGATCATATACCGATTCATCTTCGTGATGACGATATTTTTTTCGTTTTTGAAATTCTTCTGAATTAATTATTTCATCAACAATATCTAAAAATTCTTTTTCTAATTCCATTAAATCACTTCCTTTGCTATTTTACATTATTTATAATGTGATGTCAAAAAAAAAGAAAACTAATTTTATTAATTTTCTTCATATTTTATAACAACATAGCGATTTGGCTCTTCACCTTCACTACAAGTAGATAAATTTTCATATTCATTTACTATATTATGAACAATTCTTCTTTTGTAAGAGTTCATAGGATCTAATTTTGCATCAACATGACTTTTTAAAACTTCTTTACAAACTTTTTTTATTTCTCTTGCAAAGAAATAATTTTGTCTTTCTTTGTAATTAGAAACATCAACTAATACATTAACCTTAAAACCTGTTTGAACCATAATTGCTTGCCTCACTAAAGTTTGAATTGCATTTAATGTTCTTCCATCTTTTCCAATTAAAATTGAATTGTTATTTGATATTAATAAAACTTTTATAGCATTTTCTTCTAATTTTATTTCTGATTTTATGTCGATATCCATACTTTTATTAATATTATTAATAAAATCTTTTATAAAATCAATTATATCTTTTTTACTTACAACTTCTAATTTAACTTTCTTAGATTTAAATAATTTTGCTTCTGTTTCACTTTCTCTTATTAACAAATCATCAACATTTAAATTTAATTCATTTAAACATTCTTCTAAAACTAAATCTTTATTTTTATTAGTATATTCATTAATTTTTAGCATTTACATCTTTTCTCCTTTTAACCCATAAATTTTGTAGAATAGTAAATGTACTATTAGTAATCCAGTAAATAGCAATACTAGTAGATAGTGATACTGAAGCAATTCCTAAGAACACTATCATCATATTAGTTACCATCTTCATTTGTGCTTGTTGTTCTTTACTTGTTGCAGCAGTACTATTTAACTTCATACTTAAATAACTAGTAGCAATTACAAGAGCAATAATTAAAATATAATAATATTTTCCAGCTCCAATTCCAGTTAATGGTGTTGTTCCTAATTGTAATCCTAGGAAGTTTCCCTCAAAAATTACTGGTAAACGATTTAACGCTTCGTAGAATGCTAAGAAAACAGGAATTTGTAAAAATGAAAATAGACATCCAGAAAGTGGATTAATTTCATATTTTTTATAAATATACATCATTTCTTGTGTTTTTTGCATCATACTTTCTTGATCAGTTCTATTTTTATATTTTTGCTCTAACTTATTTAATTCAGGTTGAGCTTTCTTCATATTCTCAGATTGTAAAGCTGTTTTCTTTGTTAAAGAAATAGTAGCTAATCTAATTAATAAAGTTGTAACTATAATAGCTAAACCATAATTTTTTAATAAACTACCTATTTTAATAATTACCCAAGCAAGTGGTCTTACAAAAATTGTATCCCATATTCCTTCATAATTTCCGCTTAAAATTGTAAATTCTTGACATTTTGGTAATTCATCAATATCTACTTTATTCTTATTATATTGTTTTATTGTTTCTGAATCAGTAGGCTTACAAAAAATATTCTTTGTTAAAACTTGTCCAGTTGTTTCATTTACTACTGGTTTTTTATTAGAATCTTTTAGTTGTGTAGTACATCCAGTTAAAAGAAACAAAGTACATACTATTATTAATAACTTTTTAAACTTTTTACTTTTCATCAATATCTTCCTTTACTATATTTAAATTATTCAAGGCAATTAATAAATCATTTTCCATCTCACTAAATGACTTATTAATAATTCCCTTTCTAACTATTATAATACAATTAAAACCTTTTTTATAGCTTTTTTTGTCAATTATACTCTTTATTTGTCTTTTTATCTTATTCCTTTTAACAGCATTACCTATTTTTTTACCAACAGAAAAACCAAAATGATAAATTTGTTCCTCTGTTCTTTCTAAATAAAAAACATAATCCTTATATTTATATGCACGACATGAATTAATAATTCTATTAAAATCTTCATTCTTTTTTAAAATATTAATCTTTTTCATAAATCACCCTATACATAGTAAAAAACCACTGTTAAGCAGTGGTTAGTCTTAGTGAGATAAAACTTTACGCCCTTTTCTTCTTCTACGTGAAATAATATTAGTTTTCATACGTGCAAAGAAACCGTGTTTTTTAGCTTTTTTTCTATTATTTGGTTGATATGTTCTTTTCATATATATACACCTCCTGAACTTTTTTTCGGTTGCTTTAATAATTATATAGAAAAGTAAGTCGTTTGTCAAACTTTTTTATACATTTTTTCAAACTTCGACATAAATGGACTTTTTTCCACATTATTTTTACCTGTGGAAAATATTTCCCTATAGTATTCAACAGTTTTTTCCACAGATATTTTTCCTTTGAATTTAATATTTCCTGGTATTTTTCCACAAAATTGTTGAAAAGTAATTAACAATGTGAATTAATAAAATAAATATTTCCCACATTTCTGTGGAAAATACAATTTTTTTATATTTTTCAATGTTTTTACTGTGGAAAATATTGTGAATTGATTTTTTTCCACAAATATTTCATTTTTTCCTTTTATTTTCAAGCTTTTTATTGTAAAATGATATTAGTTGAAAGCAGGTGAGCATATGAACATTGATCTAATATGGCAAAATTTTCTTGAGAGAATAAAAGAAACAATTTCTCCAATGTTATATGAAACATGGTTTTCAGAAACTAAACTTGTGGATTTAAATAATACTACGGCAACAGTAATTGTTCCTATGCACATTCATAAAAAACACTTGAGTGAAAATTACAATGACTTAGTTGAAGAAATATTTACTGATATAACTGGAACAAATTTTAAAATTGTATATTTTACAGAAGATGAATATCAAGAACAAAATAAAAAAGTAACAATTATTCAAGATGTTACTTCAAATAAAAAAGTAGAATCTAATTTAAATCCAAAATATACTTTTGATAATTTTATTGTTGGAGAAAGTAATAAGTTTGCCAAAGCAACTGCTCTTGCTGTAGCAGAAAAACCTGGATACATGTATAATCCATTGTTTATATATGGAAATAGTGGTCTTGGAAAAACCCATTTAATGCATGCGATTGGTAATTATATATTAGAAAACTCTGATAAAACTGTATTATATGTAACTAGTGAAAAGTTTGTTTCTGATTTTATTGGTATAAATAAAAAAAATAAAGACGGTAATAATTTTGATAATGTGGATATCTTTAAGAAAAAATATCGTGATATTGATATTTTAATAATTGACGATATTCAATATTTGGGAAATGCTAACCAAACTCAACAAGAATTCTTTAATACGTTTAATGATTTATATGGAAACAACAAACAAATAATTATTTCTTCAGATAGATCGCCAGATGATTTGAAATTATTAGAGGATCGTTTAAGAACAAGATTTAACTGGGGACTTACAATTGATATTTTGCCACCTGATTTTAATTTACGTATGGCTATTATTGATAAAAAAATCGAAGGGCACCAAATGTATAATACACTTCCTAAAGAAGTTAAAGAATATATTGCTAGTAATTGTACAAGTGATATTAGAAAACTTGAAGGAGCTATTACAAGAATTTTTGCGTATGCCACAATGATGAATGGTTGTGAAATAACTCTTGATCTTGCAATTGAAGCTCTAAAGGATTATTTTGTTAAAAGTATTATTTCTAAGAATAAAATAGATCAAGTTCAACAATTAGTCGCAAATCACTATAATATAACTGTTGAAGATTTAAAAAGTAAAAAAAGAAAAGCATCGGTTGCACTTCCAAGACAAATCGCAATGTATATATGTAGAACAGTATTAGAAGAATCTTTTCCTAAAATTGGAATTGAATTTGGTGGAAAAGATCACACAACGGTAATGCATTCTGTGGAAAAAATAAAAAATGAAATAAAAACTAATGGAATTTTAGAGGTTGAAATTAATAAAATTATCCAAGAAATAAAATAACTTGTGCAAAACTTAGTATTTTCCACAAGTTTTACACAGTATAAAAACTGAGTTATACATTAAAAAATAAGGTATTTCCCAGTTTTCCACACAATCCACTGTAATAATATAAATAATTAATTAAATAAGAAGAAGGAGAAAAAACATGAAATTAAAAATTAAACAAAATATATTAATGGAACATTTAAATTATGTAATAAAAGGAATATCATCTAAAAACTTAATTCCAATTTTAAATTGTATTAAATTTGATTTAACTGATGATGGATTATATTTAATGAGTACTGATAATGAAATTGCTATTAAAACATTTATTAGTAAAAATAAAATAGAAGAAATTGAAAAACTTGGTAGTATTGTTGTATCTGGTAGATATATATATGATATAGTAAGAAAACTTCCTAATGAATTAATAAATATTGAAGAAGTTGTTGATAATAAAATTACTATTTTTACTAACAATTCTAATTTTCACTTAAATTGTAATAATGTTAATGAATTCCCAAGTCTTGATTTAGAAGAACATAAAAATCCAATTGTATTAAAACAAAGAGTGTTTAAAAATATTATTAGTCAAACTGCATTTGCTACTTCTAATCAAGAATCTCGACCAGTATTAACTGGAATTAATTTTAAAATAGTAGGGGATAAATTAGAATGTACTGCTACAGATTCATATCGTTTAGCTAAATCTATTATAAATATATCTTCAACACTACCAGAAGATGTAAATATTATAATTCCTACTAAAAATTTATTAGAATTAACAAAATTATTAAATGATGATGAGGAAAATATTGAAATGCATATCTTTAATAATAAGATTATATTTAAGTTTTCCACAATTGTAATGATGACTAAATTAATTAATGGTACTTATCCAGATACATCTAAGTTAATACCAACAACATTTACTTTAACAATGAAGATTAATTTATCTGCATTCTTTAATTCAATTGATAGAGCTTCATTATTAACAAATGAATCTGATAAAAATACAATTCATTTAGCTTCCAATAATGATGAAATTGTGGTATCTTCAAATATTCCAGAAATTGGTAACGTTGAAGAAACATTAAATGTAACAAAAAATAATGAAAATGAAATTAAAATTGCTTTTAGTTCAAAATATATGCTTGAAGCATTAAAATCATTAGATTGTGAAGAAGTTGAGTTATTATTTAATACTGAAATTAGTCCTATAATTATTAAAAATCCAGAAACTGATAATTTAATTCAACTTATTTTACCAATAAGAACTTATTAACTATCTTTATGATAGTTTTTTTTCGACATTTTTTTAATTTTTATTATGTATAATAACAAGCAAATTTTATGAAAGGGAGAAAAATATGATTAAAAATTATGAAATTAATGAAGAAACTTTAGTTGTTTTACCAATTGATAAAAATACTACTAAAGTAATAGAAACAAATGAAAGTTATACTATTGATAAGAATGTTCAAAAGATTATTTCCGAAAGCTGTGAATACTATGGAAGTTCGTATGAAGGACGTTTAAAAGGTACTAAAGGATTAACTGGTATAAACTATAAAGCACCAATAATAATAGAGGAAAGTTCACAATTAATTTTCTTTCCAACATCTTCACCAAGATTAGATAGTTGTACATGGTTAAATTTAAAAAAGGTAATTAATTATGAAAAGACTAAATTAGGAACGTTAGTAGAATTTCAAAATGGTGAAAAATTTGAGTTAAATATTTCTAAAACTTCATTTCAAAATCAAATATTTCGAGCTGCTATGTTATCACAACGATTAAATGATCGAAAAATAAGAAAAAAATAAAGTAATTTCTTTGTTTTTTTATATTTAAGGGCGTTTTTATGATATAATATTAAATGTGTATAGGAGTACAATGTAACCCCTTTTTTGTAAGAGAGGCCTAAAAAAATGAAAATTTGGTGATAGTAATGTATTTAGAAAAACTTGAAATTAACAAATTTAGAAATTATGAACATTTATATGTAGAGTTATCTAAAAGTATAAATATTATTTATGGAAATAATGCTCAAGGTAAAACTAATTTATTAGAAAGTATTTATGTTTTAGGTCTTACAAAGTCACATCGATCGTTTATTGATAATAATTTAATAAATAAGGATTCTAATTTTGCTAGAATTAAAGGACTTCTTAATATTGATGATTATAAAAGTACATTGGAAATTATTATTCAAAAAACTAGTAAAAAGTTAAAAATTGATAATTTTGATATTAAAAAAGTTAGTGATTATATCTCTAATTTAAATATTATTATTTTTTATCCAGAGGATTTGAAAATTATAAAAGATTCGCCTGGTGAAAGAAGAAAATATTTAAATACAGAATTAAGTCAATTGTATAGTAATTATTATAATAGTTTAAATGAATATAATAAGCTTTTAAAAATGCGTAATGATTATTTAAAGAAAGTAAATGATAATACTTTTGATAAGGAATATTTACTAATAATTACTAATTATCTAATTGATAAAGCTATTTTAATATATCGAATGAGAAATCAATTTTTAAAAGAAATTAATAATTATTGTTCAGAAATTTTTAAAAATATTACTGGTTTAGAAGGATTTAAACTTCTTTATAAACCTAATATTGATTTGGAAAATAATAATTTTAAAGAACAATTAATTGAAAAGTTTACGAAGTTATTAAATACGGAAATAAAATTAGGTAATACCTTAATTGGACCGCATCGTGATGATTTTGAATTTTGTATAGGTGATATAAATTTAAAAAATTATGGTTCTCAAGGTCAACAAAGATTAGCTATTTTAACTTTAAAATTAGCTGAAATTGAAGTTTTTAAAAAGAATAAAGGTTATTATCCAATTTTACTTCTAGATGATGTTTTTAGTGAGTTAGATGAAGTAAAAAAGAATAATTTATTAAATTATATTAATAATGATATTCAAACAATTATTACAACTACTGATTTAAATTTAATTAATAAGGATATTATTGATAGATCGAAGTTGTTTTATATTGAAAATGGTAATTTAATTGAAAGTAAAGAGGTGTAGAAATGGAAGAAAAAGTTGAACAACATTATGATGCTTCGGATATTCAAGTATTAGAAGGACTAGAAGCTGTAAGAAAACGTCCTGGAATGTATATTGGTACAACTAGTATTAAAGGGTTGCATCATTTAGTTTGGGAAATTGTAGATAATGCAATTGATGAATCTTTAGCTGGATATTGTGATGATATTGAAATTATAATAAATCCTGATAATTCTGTTACAGTAAAAGATGATGGACGTGGAATTCCAACTGGAGTTCACAAAAAAACAGGTTTATCTACTGTTGAAACAGTTTATACTGTATTACACGCTGGTGGAAAATTTGGTGGAGGCGGATATAAAGTATCAGGTGGTCTTCACGGAGTTGGGGCTAGTGTTGTTAATGCACTTAGTTCATGGGTTGAAGTAACAGTTTATCAAAATTCGAAAATTCATTTCATTCGTTTTGAAAAAGGTGGACATACTGTAGAACCTTTAAAAGTTATTGGAGATTGTTCACCAGATAGAACTGGTACTACAGTAACATTTAAACCAGATCCAGAAATATTTACTGAAAGTACTGTATTTGAATATGACACATTGCGTACTAGGGTAAGAGAATTAGCCTTCTTAAATAAAGGATTAAGAATTATTCTTTGTGATGATCGTGGCGAAGAAAAGAAAAAAGAAGAATTTGTTTATGAAGGTGGAATTAGTGAATATGTTAAATATTTAAATAAAAATAAGACACCTATTCATGAAGATATAGTTCATTTAGAAGGTGAAACAGATAACATCGCTGTTGAAGTTGCTTTTCAATATAATGATGGTTATGTTTCAAATATTTATTCTTTTACAAATAATATAAATACATATGAAGGTGGTACTCATGTTGATGGAGTTAAAAGAGCTTTAACAAGAGTTATCAACAATTATGCAAGAAATAACAATATATTAAAAGAAAAAGATGATTCATTAAGTGGTGAAGATGTTCAAGAAGGATTAACAATGATTATTTCTTGTAAACATCCTGATCCTCAATTTGAAGGGCAAACTAAAACAAAATTAGGAAATGCAGAAGTAAGAAAAATTGCTGATAATTTATTTAGTGATGGTTTAGAAAGATTTTTACTTGAAAACCCAGAAGATGCAAAAATTATTGTAGAAAAAGCAATGACTGCAGCTCGTGCTCGTGTAGCTGCAAAAAAAGCTCGTGAACTTACTAGAAGAAAGAATGTTTTAGAAGTTTCAAGTTTACCTGGGAAATTAGCTGATTGTTCAAGTAAAGATGCAAGTATTTCTGAAATATTTATAGTCGAAGGGGATTCAGCAGGTGGTTCTGCAAAATTAGGAAGAAACAGGGAAACACAAGCAATCCTTCCTTTACGTGGTAAAATTTTAAATGTTGAAAAAGCTCGACTTGATAGAATTTTAGGAAATGCTGAAATTAGATCAATGATAACTGCTTTTGGTACTGGAATTGGTGAAGAATTTGATATTAGTAAACTTAGATATCACAAAATTATAATTATGACCGATGCCGATGTTGATGGTGCTCATATTAGAATTTTATTATTAACTTTCTTTTATCGCTATTTTAGACCATTAGTAGAACAAGGATATATATATGCAGCAAATCCTCCTCTATACCGCATAGAATGCAATAAAAAACATAAGTATGTTTATTCTGATGAAGAAAAGGATGCTTATATGGCAACTTTACCAGAAAATGCTAAAGTTGGTATTCAACGTTACAAAGGTTTAGGGGAAATGGATGCCGAACAATTATGGGAAACAACAATGGATATAGAACATCGTTTATTATCTAAAATAACATTAGATGATGCAATGGCTGCTGATCAAGTATTAACTGATTTAATGGGAGAAGAAGTTGAGCCAAGACGTGAATTTATTGAAAAGAACGCTAAGTTTGTTAAGAACTTAGATATTTAGGAGGTAAAAAATGGATAAATTAAAAGATTTACAATTTTCACATGAAATACAAAATTCATTTTTAGATTATGCCATGAGTGTAATTGTTTCTCGTGCTTTACCAGATGCAAGAGACGGATTAAAACCAGTTCAAAGACGTATTGTTCATGGTATGAATGATTTAGGTGCAACTGCTTCTTCACCATATAAAAAATGTGCACGTATTACTGGTGAAGTTATGGGTAAATATCACCCACATGGAGATAGTTCAATCTATGAAGCACTAGTTCGTATGGCACAAGATTTCTCTTATCGTTATATGATCGTTGATGGACACGGAAACTTTGGTTCAATTGATGGTGATGGTGCAGCAGCTCAACGTTATACAGAAGCAAGAATGTCAAAAATAAGTATGGAACTTGTTAGAGAAATTAATAAAAATACAGTTGATTTTATTCCAAACTATGATGGTGAAGAAAAAGAACCAGAAGTATTACCTTCTAGATTTCCTAACCTATTAGTAAATGGTTCAACTGGTATTGCAGTTGGTATGGCTACTAATATTCCACCACATAATTTATCAGAAACAATAGATGGAGTAATTGCTTTAATAGATAATCCAGATATTACACTTGATGATTTAATGAAAATTATAAAAGGGCCTGATTTTCCTACAGGTGCAATTATATTAGGAAATAGTGGAATTAAAAAAGCATACGAAACAGGAAAAGGTATTATAACAATACGTTCTAAAGCTGAAATTCATGAAGTAAAACCTGGTAAGTCACAAATAATTGTAACAGAAATTCCATATATGGTTAATAAAGCTAGAATGATTGAAAGAATAGCTACTTTAGTTAAGGATAAAGTTTTAGATGGAATAACAGATTTACGTGATGAATCAAATCGTGAAGGTATTAGAATTGTTATTGAACTAAGAAGAGATGCAAATGCCAATGTTGTTTTAAATAACTTATATAAGCATACTGATTTACAAACATCATATGGTATTAATTCTCTTGCTTTAGTTGATGGTGCTCCTCGTATTTTACCATTAAAAGAAATGTTAGAAGTTTATTTGAATCATCAACGCGAAGTTATAGTAAGAAGAACAAAGTTTGATTTAGATAAAGCTGAAGCTAGAGTTCATATTTTAGAAGGTTTAAAAATTGCTTTAGATAATATTGATGAAATTGTTCAATTACTTAAAAAAGCTAAAAATGATCAAGAAGCAACAGAACAATTAATAAGTAGATTTGGTTTAACTGAAATTCAAGCCAAAGCTATCTTAGAAATGCGTTTAAGAAGATTAACTGGTTTAGAAAGAGAAAAAATTGAATCTGAATTGAGCGAATTAGAAAAATTAATTGAAGAATTAAAATCTATATTAGCTAATGGTGAAAAAGTTCTTGCTATTATTAAAGAAGAATTAACAGAAATAAAAAATAAATATGGAGATGAAAGAAGAACAACAATAGATATGACTGCTATTGATTATATTGAAGATGAATCTTTAATTCCTGTAGAAAATATTGTTGTTACTTTAACAAATAAAGGATATATTAAACGTGTAACTACTGAAACATATCGTTCACAAAATCGTGGTGGAGTTGGTGTTAAAGGTATGGCAACAAATGAAGAAGATTTTGTAGAAAATATTATTTCAATGACTACACATGATTATTTATTATTCTTTACAAATAAAGGAAAAGTTTATAGAATTAAAGGATATGAAGTTCCATTATATGGAAGACAATCTAAAGGATTACCAATTATTAACTTATTGCAAATTGAAAAAGATGAAGTAGTTAAAGTTATGCTAAAAGTAGCAAATAACGAAGAAAATGACTTTGTGTTATTTTGTACGCAAAATGGCATTATTAAAAGAACTAATATTAAAGAATTTGATAATATTAGAAAAACTGGTAAATTAGCAATAACTTTAAAAGAAAATGATGAATTAATTTCAGTTAAGAAAACAAATGGTAATAATGAAGTTCTTATTGCTGCATCAAATGGACGTATGGTTCGTTTCAATGAAACTGAAGTTAGAATAATGGGACGTAGTGCATCTGGTGTAAAAGGAATTGATATTGAAGATGGAATTTGTGTTGGTTGCGAAGTTGCTAATGAAAGTTCTAATATTTTAGTTGTAACTGAAAATGGTTATGGTAAAAAGACTGTATTAGATGAATATAGAAAAACACACCGTGGTAGTAAAGGTGTTAAAGCATTAAATATTACAGAAAAGAATGGTAATTTAGTAGCGTTTAAAACTATAAACGGTGATGAAGATTTAATGATTATTACAAATAATGGAATTATTATTAGATTACCAATCGAGCAAATTTCACAAACTGGTCGTGTTGCTCAAGGTGTTAGACTTATTAACTTAA
>CALVVE010000002.1 GCA_944363775.1 uncultured Bacilli bacterium
AATAATTAAAAAACAAAAAAACACCATTAATATCCTGATGTTTGATAATTACTACCACACTTTAAATATGGTTGATAACTTTTATTTTCACTAGTATAAATTACATAACCATCACAACTAATACTAGAATCATTTGGATCATATAAACTTGAAACAAGTGCTTCTTGTTCTAATTCATTTAAACTAATCGTTACACTTGTTACTGAACTATCAGAATAATATTTAGTAACATATTCTTCAGCAGCACTTTTAAGTAATTGTTCCATTTCTATATAAGAATCATTATCACTTACCTCTATTTCTATATTATCTTCTTCCGGTTCTAATTCTTCTGGTGCTTCTTCAGGTTTTACAGTTTCAATTTTTGAATCATCAAATTCATTTGTGATAGAAGTTTCTTTAAATGAAACTTTAATTAATACTGAAACTAACACTAAAGATACACCAATAACACTTAGTATCCACAATAAATCAGACATTCCCCATCCTTTATTATTCATACTTACCTCCTAAAAGATATTTTTTTCAATTACTTCTTCATTAAACTTATATAACTTAGCCGGTCTTCCCGTTGATCCTTTAATAAAATCTCCTGTCTCTTTTAATATATTAGAATTTATAAATTTTTTACGAAAATTACGACGATCAATCTTTTGATTAAATAAAAATTCATATATATGTTGCATTTCAGGAATTGTAAAATCTGATGGAAAGAAAATTTTTAAATATTTTATATTTTTTAATTTAGAATTTAACTTACTTAATGAATTATCTATTATTTCTTTGCAATCAAAAGCTAACTTAGGTAAAGCAGTTACATCAAACCACAAATATTCTCTATCTTTACTTAATTCACAAAATTCAAGTGAAACTTGATCAATCATTCCTAAATGAGAAACTCCAATTACTCTTTGATCAACTTTTCTATCTATATTACTAAAAATAGCACTTTGTTCAAAATAAATCTTTTTATTTGTAATAATATTTGTTAATAATGAATTTGTACACTCTTCTAAATTTTCATCACTATTTAAAGTTAAAGTTGGTAATTCCCAATAACTTTTATATGGTTCTTCTTCACGATGAACTAATAATATTTTAATTATACCATTCTCAATAGTGAATAAATTTAATACCGTTTCTATCATCATTTTATTTTCCATAAATACTCCTCGTTTTTAAGTCAACGTTTTAATTATATTAATTTTAGCTTGATTTGTCAAATAAAAAGAACTTTCTAACGTTCTAGAAAGTTCTATTTTATTGCTTCTTTGCGTGATAAATTAAGTCTTCCTTTTTTATCATAACCTAAAGATTTAACTAAAATTTCATCTCCTACTTTAACCATATCACTTGGTTTTTCTACTCTTTCTTTAGCAAGTTGCGAAACATGAACTAGTCCTTCACATCCAGACCATAATTCAACAAAGCATCCAAAATCTTCTACTTTAACAACTTTACCAGTATAAATTTTTCCATCTTCTACTTCACGTACAACATCTTTAATCATATTAGCTGTTTTATCAATAACTTCTTGATCTGTGTGATATATAATTACACGACCATCATCTTCTAAATCAACTTTAACAGCATTAACATCATTTACAGCCTTAACATTACTTGCTTCAAGAATGATTTTAGTAATCATTTCTCCACCCTTACCAATAACATCTTTAATCTTATTAGGATCAATCATAAATGACATTGTTTTTGGTGCATATTTACTAACTTCTTTACGTGGTTCGGCAATTTGTTTAGTTATAACATCAAGAATTTCAAAACGAGCTTTTTTAGCTTGGGCTAAAGCTTCTTTAAGAATTTGTTTAGTAATACCTTTAATTTTAATATCCATTTGTAAAGCACAAATACCATTCTCTGTACCAGCAACTTTAAAATCCATATCTCCTAAATGGTCTTCCATTCCTTGAATATCAGTCAAAATAGTATAATCATCTTCATGAGTAATTAATCCCATAGCAATTCCGGCAACTGGAGCTTTAATTGGAACACCAGCAGCCATAAGCGCCATACATCCAGCACAAATACTTGCTTGACTTGATGAACCATTACTTTCAAGTATTTCAGAAACAACACGAATTGTATATGGGAATTCTTCTTCACTAGGAATAACTTGTGCTAAAGCACGTTCTCCTAAAGCACCATGACCGATTTCACGACGTCCAGGAGCCCCATATCTACCTGTTTCTCCAACACTAAATTGAGGAAAATTATAATGTAACATAAAACGTTTTTCTGTTTCTAAATCAAGACCATCTAAAATTTGATGTTCACCTAAAGCACCAAGAGTAACTGCACTTAAAGCTTGTGTTTGACCACGAGTAAATAACGCTGATCCGTGGGTTCTTGGAAGTAAATCAATGTCAGTTGATAATGGACGAATTTCATCCATTGCTCTTCCATCAGCACGTGTATGTTCTTTTACAACAATATTTCTAAATAATTCATACTCTATTTCTTCAAGAACTAATTTTACTCCCGTAATAAGTTTATTTAAATCTTCATCTTTTAAAGATTCATTTTCTGTTTCAAAAACACTTACAACTTCTTCTTTAACTGCATCAATAGCTGCATACTTTTCAAGTTTATCTTTAATTCTTAAAGCAGCATCTAACTTATCAGTAGCCATTTCTCTTACTTTAGTTTTAACTTCATCACTGATTTCTAAAACTTCATAAGACATTTTTTCTTCACCAATTTCAGCAATAATACTTTCTTCAAAAGCTACTAATTTCTTAATTGCTTCATGTCCAAACATTAAAGCTTCTAACATATCGTCTTCAGAAACTTCTTTAGCTCCGGCTTCAACCATATTTATAGCATCCTTAGTTCCCGCAACAGTTAAATCAATATCACTTTGTTCTAACTCTTCAACTGTTGGATTAATAATAAATTCATTATTAATACGTCCTACTTTAACAGCAGCAACTGGTCCATCAAATGGAATCTTAGAAATAGAAGTTGCAAGTGAAGAACCAAATAAAGCAGCCATTTCTGGTGAATTATCAGGATCAACCGATAAAACAGTATTTACAATTTGAACTTCATGTTTAAAATCTTCTGGGAATAATGGACGCATTGGGCGATCAATCATACGGGCTGCAAGTGTAGCATTTTCTGTTGGACGTCCTTCCCTTTTAATAAATCCACCTGGTATTTTACCAACTGAATATAATTTTTCTTGATATAAAACCATAAGTGGAAAAAAACTAGCAAGAACATTAACATTCTTAGATACAACAACAGTTGATAAAACAACAGTTTCTCCATATCTAATTAAAACAGCACCACTAGCTTGTTTAGCAAGTTCACCATGTTCAACAACTAACTTTCTTCCATAAAAATCTAATTCATATACCTTCTTCATATTTACCTCCAATTACTTATACATACGATATTTTTTTAATATTTCTTTTTTATTCATATATTTTTCTTTTGACAATTCATCATCATAACGATTTAAAAATGATGGAAAGTTATCTAAAGTTTCCCAAAGATTAGTATCAACATAAATTTTATCAATTTCTGAACTTTGTAAACCAGTATAAGTTTTACCAGTTTCTAAATCAACAAATTCTAAGTTATTTGGAATATAAAATCCTTTTTGTTGATAATCCCTTGCATATAACAACGCACTATCTTTTACATGATCAACTAAAAACGTAACTGTATTTTCTACACTATCTCTAGAAACTATTTTCTTTGTTTTTAAAATGTTACCAATAAAAACTTTATTTATATCCAACCTTTTTTGTTGTTCTTTTTGATAATTATTAATAATATTTCGCTTAAATCTACTTTTACTATTTACTATATTTTGATATGAAATTAATTTAAATTCACTTAATTCTAAATCAGTAATAATCTTTTTATTTAACATATCATAATATGTACCATTTTGTTTATGATAAATTAATGTTTCATAATCTTTTTTTATTCCAATAAACACTCTATTACTTCTCATAAAACACCACCAAATATATAAAAAAATAGACACTAAAAATAAGTGCCTACTACTAATAATTATTTTCTTAAACCTAAGTCAGCAACAATCTTACGATATCTTGTAACATCAGTTTTAAATAAATAATTTAATAAACTTCTTCTTTGACCAACTTTTTTAAGTAGTCCTCTTCTTGTATGGAAGTCTTGTTTATGATCTTTTAAATGTTCTGTTAAGTTTTTGATTTCTTCTGTTAAGATAGCAATTTGAACTTCTGCAGAACCAGTATCATTTGTTCCTCTTCCAAACTTTTTAACAATTTTTGCTTTTTCTTCTTTTGTTAAAGCCATTTTAATTCCTCCTTTTAAATATATTCGCTTTTACCGAGATAAATACGGAGAACATTTAACTAAGTAAAAGTACACATATAATATACACTAATTTTTTTAATTTTACAAGTAAAAAATTAAATATTTATAATTTTTAAATTATTTTTGTAAAGTCTTTTTTACTTCTTTTGTAAAATAAAGTGTTGGATAATCTCCTTCAACTTCTACATTTGTTGAAAATTTTAAATCAAATTTATCACATAACTCTTTAATATATTCATTACTAATTAAATTATTACAACATAGTTCAGCAATATATTTACGTGTTTCCATACTTTCAAATGGATCAAAATAAATCATTTCACTTTTAGGATTAAGTTCAAATCTTTCTAGTGCTTTTCGAAATAATTCTTCAGTATAGTGATATTGTTTAATTTTGAATGATTGTTCTTCTACTAAAATTTCTTTCTTTTTTGTTAACCACCATTTTAACTTCATAATTACACCTCAACTTCTTTTTGTTTCTTGTTATACTAACAATAAATTAAATTATTGTCAAATTGTGATACAATGTAAAAGGAAGTGATACTATGATTTTAAACGTTAGTGGAAGAACCGATATTGTAGCATTTTATACACCATGGTTTATTAATAGATTAAAGGAAGGATTTGTCGATGTTCGCAATCCTTTTTATCCAAAATTAGTTAATCGAATTTTTTTCAAAGATGTTGACGCAATTGTTTTCTGTACAAAAAATCCATTACCTATCATTCCTTATTTATCAGAAATTGACATTCCAATTATTTTTCAAATAACATTAACACCCTACCATAAAGATTTAGAACCAAAGCTTCCACCTAAAGGAAAAATTATTGAAGGAATTAAACAAATATCTAATATTATTCCAAAAGAATTCCTTTATGTTCGCTATGATCCTATTCTTATTAATCCCACTTACACATTAAATTATCATATTAAAGCATTTGAAAATTTGTGTTGTAAATTAGATGGATTTGTTTCACAAATTGTTATTTCATTTGTAGATCATTATAAAAATGTAGAAAATAATTCTTCTTCATTGCAACTTAAAGATATTACTAAAGAAGATTTAAAAATCATCGGTACTTACTTTAGTAAAATTGCAAAAAAACACCATATGACAGTTCAAACATGTGCTGAAAAATATGATTTACACGAATATGGATTTTTAAAACGGGATTGTGTTGACTTTACTACTCTATTTAAACTAACAGGTAAAACGCATTTTACAAAATGGAAAGCCCGTAACAATTCATACTGTAATTGTGCTAAAATGATTGATATTGGAGCTTATAACAGTTGCCCTCATCGCTGTAAATATTGTTATGCAAATTTCAAAGAAGAAACTATACAAAATAATTTAAAACAACATGATCCCAATTCTTCACTTTTATTAGGTTATATAAAAAATACAGACAAAGTTAAAATATTATCAGATAAAAGAAGTCACCTTTATGTTGAGTAATATAGGTGTCTTTTTTATATGTTCGGAATTTAAAAATTGAATATAATCTTGATATAACTGTACTAAAAAATAATTTTCTGTAGGAATTTCAATATTTTTAAGCTTATTTACATCAGTACATAAAAGAACTCGCAAAATAAAATACAATTCTTCTAATTCTTTATTTTTAGTTAAATGACTAAGATCAATAGTCCTTTCTTGTTCTAATACTTCTAAAGAAGAACCAATAATATTATTATCATCTTCATTACGTAATAATTCATATCGCTCCTCTAATTTTCTAAATGTTTCCACCCCTATTCTTTTTTTCAACAAATAAACTTCATCATATGATTTACATCTTAATAATTCTAAAAAATTTAATAACTCTTCTAATTTATTTTTATACATTATCCCACCTCGAATAAAGAATAACAAATAGAAAAATATAAAACAAATGACTAATATTAAATATTAGTCACTAAAAGTTATATAAATTTATTATTTTATATAGATAAAAATAAATTAATAAACAAAAGTTTTCCATGGTTTTATAAATTTATTATTTTTCTCATATTTTTTATAAATACTAATTAAATTACTATTTTTATCAACAAAAGCTATTTCTTCACAATTATTTTTATTTTCTAATAATTTTCCATTTAAAATATCTTTTTTAACATTATCATCAATACTTTTTATTTCTATATCATCTACCAAGTCAATCATCGGTCTAAGTTTAACTTTTCCATTTTTCAAATCTTCAAGAGTATCACAATTTTCTAACAAAAACTTTCCTTGTTTAGTTCTTACTAAATCAACCATTGTACCAACTGTATTAAGTTCTAGTGCAATATCCCGAATTAAACTTCTAATATATGTACCTTTACTAACTTTAGTTTTAATTTTAAAATAAGTTTTATTATCTTTATAAGTAGGTTCATCTATTAAATCAATATTATAAATAGTTACCTCTTTTTTAGGAAGTTCAACTTCAATTCCAGCTCTTGCATATTCGTAGCACTTTTTCCCTTTTACTTTAACAGCTGAATAAGCAGGAACTTCTTGATTATATGTTTTCTTAAAGCTATTTAAAACTTTTACAATATCATCTTTAGAAAGGGTACAATTTTCTTCATTTAAAACTTTTCCAGTAATATCCAATGTATCTGTATCAAGTCCTAAACAAATAGTTGCGATATATTCTTTAGAATTACTAGTTACAACTTCAACTAATTTTGTTGCTTGTCCAACACATATCACTAAAACACCGGTTGCCAGTGGATCAAGTGTTCCTGTATGTCCTACTTTTTTAGTTTTAAAAACTTTACTTGCAATATTAATAACATCTCTACTTGTCATGTCTTTTTCTTTATTAATTAATATATAACCATGCATAAAATCACCATCATTATTATACTATAAAAATGTGTAAATGAATGTATAATATATTGAATATTAAATATAAAATATTTATAATTAAATTAGAGGTGGTTTTGTGAAGAAGATTAATAGAGAAAATGCTGTAGTACAAGAGTGGGATAAAGTATACTGTGAATTACTACAAAAAATATTAGACGAAGGTGTTACTTGTGAAAATCGTACTGGAATCGATACTATAAGTATTGAAGGTGCTTATTTCAAACTTAATGTAGGTGAAAATTTTCCAATATTAGAGTCAAAGAAAGTAGCTATTTATAATGCACTATCAGAAATGCTTTGGATTTATCAAGCACAATCAAATGATGTTAATTGGCTACACGAAAGACATAATAAAATTTGGGACGAATGGATGATAGATAAAGATGGGATATATCGCACTTATGAAGTAAATGGTGAATATAATCCAGATAAAGAAGTAGAAGTTTTTGATTTAGATGGAAATATTATTCCAGGATTAAAAGCAAAATCTAAAATACCAGGTAAAACAATTAAAAGTGCCAAATTTTTTGGAAAAGAATGGGCTGAAACAATTGGTAAAGATTATGGTTGGATTAATAATACAACTCAAAGACCGCAAGATATCCAACACACTTTAAAAACTGATCCAACAGATCGTAGAATGGTAATAAGTATGTGGCAAGATGAATATCTTAAAACAGCTGTTTTACCACCTTGTGTTTGGAGTGTTGAATTTACTGTTAAAGGTGGAAAGTTACATGCTTTCGTTCATCAAAGAAGTTGTGATACTCCACTAGGATTACCATTTAATGTAGCCCAATATGCAATACTTTTATCTATGTTTGCCAAAGTTGCAAACTTAAAAGTTGGTAATTTAAATTGGAGTATTATGGATGCCCATATATATGTTAATCAAATTGATGGTGTAAAAAAACAATTAGAAAGATACAAAAAAATGTTAAAATGGGAAGATTATATAAAGAAACATTCTGATGAAGAAATTATAAATTTATATAATGAATTAAAAAATAAAATTAATATAATTAAAGAAAAAAATTTAATTGATAAAATTGATAAAGAATTAAAAGAAGATTTTACTATTCTTGAATTAATGCTTACTAAGGAAAAAGCAATTTTAGAACTTGCTGATAAAGATGATTTCTTTAAGTTTGATAATCATATAAACAATGATAAAGAATACTTGAAGGTAAATGCAACTGGTAATGAAGATATTAAAGTTCTAAAATATAAGTCTGCTCCATTTATTAAAATGCCTATTGCACAATAACAAAAGAAAGTTTTAACTCAAACTTTCTTTTTACTATGGTGTAAGGACAGCACGAATACTAGCGTTGAAATTGGCAAGTCCATTCGAAATATCCACATAGAACAATCCGTCAGCTGCACCAGTGCTAGCACCCCCACCACGACTAAACCAGGGGCCAGAAGATGTGTATGGAAAATATCCATAGTCATTATACCATCCATTAGCATTTGTTCCTTCTTTTTTTCTTACTTCTTTTGTTGCATCTCCTAAATTTCCTTTACTAAAATCTGTTGATTCTATATTATTTGGATATAAATCAAAATACTTACTATCTGGTTGTTCACTAAAGCCACTACTTGCGGATTGGAATGTTCCTTCAGGACTTGCAATAGCAGCCATTGTTCTTTCCCATGCTCCCCCACTCATATCATATATTCCATAGATATTGTTGGTGGTACTTGCTTTTACTCCCTCTTGTTTATAATCTCTTCCTGCTTCACATGCTGTCATATTATTTTTTACTCCAGCACTTACTGTTTCTCCACTACATCCTGTTATACTTGGTCCCCATTGGATTCCATTATTAGTTTCTCCTGTTCCTGTATTTACATTATTTATCCATACCTCTTCACAAACTCCACCAGTACATCTTCCATATTTTGAATTTGTTAAATAAGCTACTGCTCCCCACTCCATATTCTTTATCATATGAGAATCATATTGTGTTAGTCCATATGTTTCACTTGACATACTTTGTATTGTGTTAAATGCGGTTGCAATATCCTGATTTGTTAAACTTATTAAATTAGGTTTTACTGTAGGCGCTTCTCCTGTTCCTGTCATTTCAAATTTTCCAAACCAAAATCCTGGTATTTCTTCTCCACCAAATGTAAATGCTGGATGTGTTAACCATTCTCCATTTTGTGTTCCATTTGCTTTTGTTGTACTTGTTGTTTCAAACTGTATTTCTATTTCTTGTTCATCACTTACTCCGTCTACATTCCAAAGTTTGTAACGATATCTTGGTATCCATACATAATATGCTAGAACGTCATCTTCTTCTATTGAAGTACCTGCTGGTGCTGATTGGTAAGTTTCTCTTGAATCACTTGTTACTGCTACTGCATTGGCCCATTCTTTTGCTTCATAGTTATACCAATATCCATCTTGATTTGCTTTTATGGTATTACCTTCTGCATCATACATTACTGGTATTAATCCATCTTTTATTACTGGTTCTTCAAATGTTCCTACTACATCTGGTAATGTTGCTCCTGTATCTTGTGAATAATTTAGTGTTAATGTAAGTTGTTTTGATTCTTCTGGTATCTCTGTTGCTGCCATATTATAACTTACTATTACTTTAAATGTTTTACTTTCTCCAACACCTAACTTTTCATTTACACTTAAGTCTTTTACACTAAATGTTATATATGTAGGTGCTTTATTATTTGCTTCATCTATTCCTTCTATACTTTCAAGGTAAGCATCTAATTTACCTTGATTTTGTACAGTTACTATATATTCTGCATTACTTCCTGGTTTATCTAGTTTTACTTGAAAGGTTACACTCGTTCCTTCAAATGATTTTTGTACTGTTGTTGCACTATTCATTGTTCCTTCTTGTATATTTGTAAACACTACTTTAAAATCACTTGTTATATTACTTGTTCCATTTATTGTTAAATAACTACTTAAGGCTGAATAACCGATTGCCATTCCCACTAGAATAACCATTAATATTACAAGTATTATATTTTTTCTTCTAACTGAACTTCTATACATAGTTATCAACCTTCCTACCTTCTATATAAATTATAAAGATTACATAGTTAATTGTCAAGTAACAAATTTAGACAAAAATATTAAAAAAAAAATTATGTATGAAACATAATTTTAATCATCACTATTATTTACCATAATTAGTAAACGTAAAATATTTAAGATTGTAGAAATTAAACCGGCAACATAAGTTAAAGCAGCTGCTTTTAACATTTCACGAGCTTTTTCTCTTTCATTATCTTCAACTAAAGATAATTTTTTTAATTCTTCTAATGCTCTTTTTGATGCATCAAATTCTACTGGTAATGTAACAAGTTGAAATAATAATGTTGCACATAATACTAAAATACTTATTTTTAAATAACCAGTAATACCAGCAAATATAGCAATTATAATCCCAAAGTAACCTAAATAACTTACTAAGTTAACAAATGGAACTAGTGCACTTCTTACGCGCATCATTGTGTAACCTACTTTATCTTGAATTGCATGACCACATTCATGAGCTGCTACACTAATTGAAGCAATACTTGTTCCATGAAAAACTTCATGTGAAAGTCTTACTACTTTTCTACTTGGATCATAATGATCAGTTAACTCTCCTCTTGTTTCTACAACATAAATATCTTTTAAACCATTACTATCTAATATTTTACGAGCAACTTCTTGCCCACTTAAATTTCCTTTACTTTGTACTTTTCTAAACTTATTATAAGTACTATTAATTTTTGCTTGTGCATAAATAACTACAACAATAGCTAAAAACATTAAACTAATTGTAAGTAAATTATCTAATCCAAAATATATCATTTATTCACCCTCTATATTATTTCGAATATTGTTCCTTCACGTGTATCTTTAATTTGAATTCCTTTACTTTTTAACTCTTCTCTTATATTATCCGCAGTTTCATAATCTTTATTCTTCTTAGCTTCATTACGCTTTTCTATTTGTTCTAAAATCCAAGCTTTTAAATTTTCATCAATTTCTTTTTCTTTGTTATCTAATAAGCTTAAAGATAATACTTGATCAAAGTCTTTAACTAAATATAATTTAGTTGTATCATTCATTTCATCTTTTAAAACATCATAAAGTACAGTTAATGCACTAGATGTATTTAAATCATTTTCTAAAGCTTTCTTAAACTTATCTTGATATAAAGTTATCTTTTCTTGTTCTAAAGTTCCATCTTCTTTTAATGATTTAATTTTGTTTAACAACTTATTATACTCATTCTCTGTTTGTGTAAGTGTTTCATAACTAAATACTAATTGATTACGATAATGACTTTTTAAACAAAAATAACGATAACTTAATGGATTATAACCTTTTTCTTCTAAAAGTGAAACAGTTAAAAATTCTCCTTTTGATTTACTCATTTTTCCAGTACTATCATTTAAATGTTCACCATGGCACCAATAATTACACCAATGATGTCCTAAATAACTTTCTGATTGAGCAATCTCATTAGTATGGTGTGGGAAAACATTGTCAAC
The DNA here is from genome assembly GCA_944363775.1 of uncultured Bacilli bacterium. GTDB lineage: Bacteria > Bacillota_I > Bacilli_A > RF39 > UBA660 > Pelethosoma. The sequence continues at coordinate 11,721 of CALVVE010000002.1, forward strand.
TCCACCACAATGAATATCTAAATATTCTCCTAAATAAGCAATAGAAATACCAGAACATTCTATGTGCCACCCTGGATACCCTACTCCCCATGGTGAATCCCACTTCATTGCTTGATCATCAAACTTAGAACTTGTAAACCATAATCCAAAATCAGCTGGATTTCGTTTATTGATATCTTCAGTTACATCATCACGAGCACCAACAATTAAATCTTCAGCATTTTTACCAGATAATTCATAGTAATCTTTTACTTTAGAAACATCAAAATAAATATTTCCACCCGCAGGATAAGCAATATCCTTTTCTAATAATACACTAATAATGTGAATATAATCTGAAATATGATCAGTTGCTTTAGAAACAATTTCTGGCCACTTAATATTTAACTTCTCAGTATCACTCTTAAAAGCATTTGTATAATATTCAGCAATCTCATAAACTGTTTTATGTTCACGAATTGCTCCTTTTAACATTTTATCTTCACCAGTATCAGAATCACTAGTCATATGTCCAACATCAGTAATATTCATAGCTCTTTTAACATTGTATCCTAAATACTTTAATGTTTTTTCTAATATATCTTCAAATATATAAGTTCTTAAATTGCCAATATGGGCATAGTGATATACTGTTGGTCCACAAGTATACATAGTTACACAATCTTTGTTATATGGTATAAATTCTTCTATTTTTCTTCCTAACGTGTTATATAATTTCATAATACACCTCACATTAATTATATCATACTTTTATTAATCAACAACTTTAAAATTAGTAAACGTAATTTCATCAACAATTGTTTTAGTATTAGTTTTAAAATTATTACTTAAATACTTTTTATTATCATCAACAAAAACAGTTACATATTTTCCATCATTTTTACTTGCAAGAATAGTAACTAAAGCATTTGCTCCACTTGAAAAACCTACCCCAAGACCTAATTCTTTAGCCAACTTAGAAGTCATTTTAAAAACTTCTTCATCACTAACTGTAATTATTTCATCAATTACTTCACGATTTACTAAATCAGGAATAAATTCATCTCCTATTCCTTCAATTATATGACTACCATTAGTTTTTAATTTTAATAATGACATATTAACTGGTTCTAAAGCAATTATTTTAGAATTATATTTATCTTTAAAATAAGTTCCTATTCCCATTAAAGTTCCACCAGTACCAATACCAGAAATAAATCCATCTACTTTACCTAGCTTATTATCAATCTCTACAGCTGTATTTTGATAATGAGCTTGTGTATTCTTTAGATTAGAAAATTGATTTAATAAGAAGCCATTATTTTCTTTAGAAAAATTATAAGCTCTTTTTACACATTCTTTAAAACCACCTTCTTCTTTTGAAACAAGAGTAACAACAGCTCCAAAATTTTCCATTATTTTAATTCTTTCTTTACTTATCCAATCTGGCATAAATATATATACTTTATGTTTTAATAACGCACCTAGTGCAGCAAGTGAAATACCAGTATTACCACTCGTTGCCTCTACTAAAATTTGATTATCTTTTAAATTACCATTCTTTATTGCATCATTAAGAATATTATAAACTACTCTATCTTTAATACTACCAGTAAAATTATAATACTCTAATTTTGCATAAAAACTATTTTCTTTTCCTCTAAATTTATAAAAAATTTCAATTAATGGTGTATTTCCAATTAAATTATTCATATAATCACCTATCTTATCATATGATAAATATAGAAAAAATTGTTTTTTTTAATAATTTTTATTGCATAAAATTTTAGTTTGTGTTATTATTAATATGCACATGGACCTTTAGCTCAGTTGGTTAGAGCATCCGGCTCATAACCGGGCGGTCGATGGTTCGAGTCCATCAAGGTCCACCATTTTATTTGCGGGTGTGGCGAAATTGGTAGACGCACTAGACTTAGGATCTAGCGCTTAACGGCATGGGGGTTCGAGTCCCTTCACCCGCACCAGATTGATTTTTACTTGAACATTCGAGTTATAAAATAAATTATAAAAGTTATTAATATGTTGAGGAAACTTACATATAATAAAAATGGGAATACTTAACAGAGCAAAGTTGAGTACTTACCAATATATTGGGTTAAGCACTTAATCTAAGAGATTGAGTGCTTTTTCTTTTTATAATTCATTATCATTTAAATAATAAAAGAATAAGTAGAATGATGATAATGATTAAAGAAAGAATTAAAAAATCCTTTTTACTCATTTTCACCACCTCCTTTCGGAGGTAAGCACTCAACTGTTAAAGTATTCCTAAATAAATTATACAAAAAGATTTATTATGTTATAACAAATTTAACTAAATTTTACAAACAAAAAATATTAAAAAATTAAATAAATAATTGTACGTTAACTAGTACAATTTTTTTAGATAACTTTAGTTAATATCCTTTACAATCTATTTTATACTTTATATAATGCGATTGAAAGGAGGCAAAATTGAAAAAATTAAATTTCTTATTAGTAATTTCTATTATTTGTTTAATTTGTAGTGGTATATTTAAATTAAATCATAGAGTAATTACATCTAATTCTTCTACCCAAAAAAGTAATAGTGAAGTGAATTTAAACAGTACTAAAGAAAAAGTAACTGAAGATAATAAAATTAAAAAATTATTTGAAATAAAAAAAGATGTTGTTAAAAAAGAAAATAATGTTACTAGTATTGCAATGAAAAATGGCTTTTATAAATTAAACGATTCATATTATTTTTTTGATGAATTAGGTATATCACAAACTGGATTTATTAAATATGAAGATAAAATATATTATTTATCTGAACAAGATGGACTTGCAACTGGTTTTAAAATAATTAATGATAAAACTTATTATTTTAATAATGAAGGAATTTTACAAACTGGATTAATAGAAATAGATAATAAAAACTATTATTTTGATGAATTTGGGGTTATGCAAATTGGTTTTATTAATGTTAATAATAAAATAAGATATTTTAGTGAAAATGGAGAGTTATTTGGTTTTATTAATGTTGATAATAATGTTTATTATGTTGATGAATCTAATGGTTTATTAACAAAATTACAAACAATTAAAGATAATGAGTATTACTTTGATGAGGATGGAGTTATGCAAACTGGGTTTGTTAATGATGAAAATAACACTTATTACTTTAATGAATCAGGAATTAGAGAAAAAGGTTGGATAAACATTGAGAATAATAAGTATTATTTAAACGATACTACCCTACTTACTGGATTAAATAATATAGATGGAAATAACTATTATTTTAATGAATTTGGTATTTTAGAGACAGGACTTATTACTATTGATAATGATTTATATTACTTTAATGATGATGGTGTAATGTTTATTGGATTATTAAAATTAGAAAATAAAATTTATTATTTTGATAATGATGGAAAAAATAAAATTGGTTTTATTGAAATAAATAATAATAAATATTATATTAATAATGAACAAGAGTATCTAATTGGCTTAAATAAAATTGAAAATAATACTTACTACTTTAATGAAGAAGGAATTATGCAAACTGGTTTTCAAGCAATAAATAATAATACATATTATTTTGATGAATTTGGTAAAATGATTACAAACGAGATAATTATAGATGATAAAAAATATTATTTTAATAGCGAAGGAATTTTAGAGAAAGAAGAAAATATTAAAGAAGAAAATGAAGTTCAAGATACAGTAAAGGGTAAAACTTTTTATAAAGATGATGGTAGTATTTTAGCTACAAATGCAAAAAAAATAATTGATGTATCAAAATTTCAAGGTAATATTGATTGGAACTTAGTAAAAAATAGTGATGTCGATGGAGCTATATTAAGACTTGGTTTTGGAAGTTATTCTTTAGATAGTAAATTTATTGATAATTTAAATGCTGTTAAAAGTTTAAATATACCATATGGAATTTATTTATATAGTTATGCAGTTAATGGATCCGAAGCATTATCAGAAGCTAATTTTGTTGTAAATTCCATTTACAAATATAATATAAACCCAAGTTTAGGAATCTATTATGATATTGAAAGTAATGATATCACTAGACATTTAACTAATTTAGATTATTCAGTTATTATTCCTACTTTTTTAAATAAAGTTAGAGAAACTAATTATAAAGTAAATGTTTATACATATAAAGCTTTGGCTAATGAAAAATTATATACTGAAAATTTAAAACGTGAAATTACTTGGATTGCTCAATATAATAATGAATGTACTTGGGATGGCTTTTATGAAGGATGGCAATATACATCAACTGGTAAAGTTAATGGTATTAATGGAAATGTTGATATTAGTATTTTTGGTGAATTTAAAAAATAGGCTTCGGCCTATTTTTGAATCATATTTAATAAATTTATTTTAAATATATCTTTATCAGCATTCTTTTTAGAAACCATTACACCTTTATATGTAACAAGTTCTGATTGATGCCCTTCTGATAAAATATCTTCTGGGATTAAAGTATCTAACATTATAATACTATCTTTTGTGTATACATGATAACGTAATTTTATATCACCATGAACTTTTGAAAACATTACATCAGTTGGTAATTTTAATTCATAAGTAGTTGTTCCTTTATCTTTATTAGTTGAAATAATCTCTCCTAATAATTCCCCATTCTTTAAATGTGGATAATAATCAAAATATAATTTTTTATAAGCTAACATATTATATTTCTTTAATGAACGTTCTAACTTATGAAATTCATTTTCATTTATATAATCAAAAACATAAGATCCTTTCATATAATCCCCTCTTGCTATCTAATTAGTCGGTATACGCAAAAATATTTTATCATAAAATACTTATTTTAGCAATAAAAATTGCTCATTTTTAATTTAAATCAATTAAAACTACTGTACATCCATCATTATAATAATAAGTTTTAAATTCTTTTACTATTTTATTTCTTCTTAAAGTTTCATGTACGGCATTTTTAACAATTCCCATCCCTATTCCATGAACAATTACAAATACTTCATTTTTTAATTTTTTATTTTCTTTTATAAATTGTAAAGTAGCAACTCTAGCACTTTCACGATCATAACCATGCAAATCTATTTTAGGATATCTATCAATAAAAATTATATTATTTAGATTTTCCATAATTTAATACTTCTTCTAATTCAGGAACAGAATATCTGCCACCAACTTTTGTAACTGATAAAGCTCCAGCTATTGTTGCAATTTTTAAAGTTTGTTCTAAATTATAACCTTTAGCTAAACCATATGTAAATGCTCCATGAAAAATATCTCCTGCAGCAGTTGTATCGACTGCATTAATTTTAATTGATGGCATTCTTTTTAAACCACCATCACTTTCATATAAACAACCATTTTCTTCTAAAGTAATAATTACTCTACCTTGAAATTGTTCTTTCATTTTATGCATTAACTGTTGATAATGCTCATTTGTATTATCTCTTTTTAATCTCGTAACATTTAAAGCAAACTCATAAGAACATATAACAAAATGACATAATTTAGAAAGTTCAATTATTTCTTTAGTTGGTCTACTTGCATCTATTATTCTTATTGCATTTGAATACTTATCAAAAAGTCTATTTGTTTCTTCAATTTCTTGACCATCAGTTAAAATTATTTCTGGATAAAAATTCAACTTAACTGGTTTCATTTTTATTGAATCAGGTCGATATGTTAAAACTGTTCTTGAACCATTATTATTATTAACCATAATTATACTACTAGTTGTAACTACATTATTATTAACTTCTAAAAAGTTTGTATTAACTCCGACCTCGTCAAATTCTTGTTTTATTACTTCTCCATATTCATCATTTCCAACAACACCTAAAAAAGTTACTTGCTCTCCCCATTTTCCAAGTAAATATGCAGCATTGGAAGCTGGTCCTCCACCACATTCAATTCTTTTAGCAACACGATTTTTTGTATTTTCTATAGGAAAATTATCCATTGGAAATGTTATATCATATGAAGCATGACCAATACATATTATTTTCATACTATCACCCTAATATTATAATAACACAAATACATAAAAAAAAGTAAATATTTTTTATATTTCACAAAATTATTTACTTTTTTTACAACTATTACAACTATTTTTTACTTTTAACTTTTCTATTTAATTTAGAAGAAATTTGATTAATATTATTATATATTGAATGAACTTCATGACAATTATCATTATTTATTTTTTTATAACTTATATATTCTAACATTAATTTACCTTTTAAATTAATTAATTCATTTTTCGTTAAAGAATTTAAATTCATAAATCACCTTCCTTTCGTTAGAGTTCTAATATAACATAAATTTTATATATTTTTACAAATTTAACAAAACTTTAACAAATGTTTCAACTTTATAACATAAAAGAAGCTTGTAACAACAAACTCCTTTATTTTTTTATTTATTATTAATTGCGGCTTGGGCAGCTGCAAGTCTTGCAATTGGTACTCTAAATGGACTACAAGATACATATGTTAAACCTAACTTATGGCAGAATTCAACACTTGATGGTTCCCCTCCATGTTCACCACAAATACCAAGTTTAATATCACTTCTTGTACTACGTCCTTTTTCAACGGCAATTTTCATAAGTTCACCAACACCTTCTTGGTCAACTTTAGCAAATGGATCTGATTCAAAAATATTTTTCTTGTAATAATCTTCTAAGAATTTAGAAGCATCATCACGACTAAATCCATAAGTCATTTGTGTTAAATCATTTGTTCCAAATGAGAAGAATTCAGCTTCTTTAGCAATCTTATCAGCAGTTAATGCAGCTCTTGGAATTTCAATCATTGTTCCAACTTTATATTTTAATTCTACACCAGCTTCTTTAATAATACTATCAGCTGTTGTTACAACTTGTTCTTTTACATATTGTAACTCTTTAACATCACCAACTAATGGAATCATAATTTCAGGTTCAACATTTAAACCTTCTTTATTTACATTAATTGCAGCTTCAATAACAGCTCTTGTTTGCATACGAGCAATTTCTGGATAAGTAACTGCTAAACGACAACCACGGTGCCCCATCATTGGATTAAATTCTTTTAAAGATTCTACTCTTTCTTTTAATGCTTCAAAAGTCATTCCTAAACTTTCTGCAAGTGGTCTTATTTCATCATCAGTGTGAGGTAAGAACTCATGTAGAGGTGGGTCTAAGAAACGAATTGTTACACTATAACCATCCATAGCTTTAAATAATCCTTCAAAATCACTTCTTTGATATGGTAGAATTTTTTCTAAAGCTTCTTCACGCATTTCTAGAGTTTCAGCTGTAATCATGCGTCTAAAATTGAATATTCTTTCTTCTTCAAAGAACATGTGTTCTGTACGGCATAAACCAATTCCTTCAGCTCCAAAGTTACGAGCAACTGTAGCATCTTTTGGTGTATCCGCATTAGCACGAACTTGTAACTTACGAGTTTGATCAGCCCAAGACATAAATGTTTCAAAGTTACCACTGATTTTTGGATCAACAGTTTTAATTTGTTTACCATAAACATTACCAGTTGAACCATCTAAACTCATGTAATCACCTTCATGGAATTCTCTACCATCTTTTGTTTTTATTGTTTTTGTAGCTTCATCAATTACTAATTCACCACAACCACAAACACAACAAGTACCCATACCACGAGCAACTACAGCAGCATGACTTGTCATTCCACCACGAGTAGTTAAAATACCATGAGCTAAATTCATTCCTTCAATATCTTCTGGACTTGTTTCCATACGAACAAGTAAAATATCTTTTTCTCCAGCTTTGTGTGCTTTTACAACATCATCAGCAGTAAAGTAAATTTTACCAGTTGCAGCACCAGGTGAAGCAGCTAAACCTTTAGCAATTACTTCTGCTTCTTTTAAGTCATCTTGATCAAAATTTTTATGTAATAATTGATCTAATTGTTTTGGTTCTACTTTAAGTAAAGCTTCTTCTTTAGAACACATTCCTTCTTCAACTAACTCAACAGCAATTCTAAGTGCTGCATGAGCAGTTCTTTTTCCATTACGTGTTTGTAACATATAAAGTTTACCATCTTCAATTGTAAATTCCATATCTTGCATATCACGATAATGATCTTCTAGAATACCACAAATACGTACAAATTCATTATAACAATCTGGCATTACTTCTTTTAAAGTATCAATTGATTTTGGTGTACGAATACCAGCAACAACATCTTCACCTTGTGCATTCATTAAATATTCACCAAATAATTTTTTCTCACCAGTAGCTGGATTACGAGTAAATGCAACACCAGTACCAGAAGTTTCACCACGGTTACCATAAACCATTTCTTGAACATTTACAGCTGTTCCCCAACTTCCTGGAATGTCATTTAATCTACGATAAGTAATCGCACGATCATTATTCCAACTTCTAAATACAGCTTTTACGGCTTCTAATAATTGAACTTTTGGATCTTGTGGGAATTCCTCACCTGCATGTTTTAAATATTCTTTTTTATAGATATCTACTACTTCCATTAAATCTTCAGCAGTAAGATCAGTATCATATTCTACACCTTTTTGTTCTTTAATACGGTCAAATTGATGTTCAAAATCACTTTTTGGGAACCCCATTACAACATCAGCAAACATTTGAATAAAACGACGATAACTATCATATACAAATCTAGGATTATTAGTAGCTTCAACAAAACCTTTAGCTACTTCATCAGTAAGACCTAAATTTAATACTGTATCCATCATTCCTGGCATACTAGTTCTAGCTCCACTACGAACAGAAACAAGTAATGGATTTTTAGTATCTCCTACTTTTTTACCAGTAATTTTTTCTAGTGCAGCAAGTTGTTCAAAAATTTGTTTTTCAACTTCCTCACTTATAACTTTACCGTCTTCATAATACTTTGTACAAGCTTCTGTAGTAACAGTAAATCCTTGTGGAACAGGTAATCCAATATTAGTCATTTCAGCAAGGTTAGCACCTTTACCACCTAATAGATTACGCATGTCTTTGTTTCCTTCACTAAACAAATAAACATATTTTGTCATATCTTTCCTCCTCACATTGTCCCATATTCATTATAACAAATCCAGCACAGATAAACAAGCTAATACCAGTTTTAAAATATGAAAATTTTAAGAAATTTAGAACAAAAAAATAAAATAATTTCTTATTTTATTTTTGATCTAGGATGTGTATTTAAATAAACATTTCTTAAACGTTCATTGGAAATATGTGTATAAACTTGGGTTGTACTTAAATTTTCATGTCCAAGTAATTCTTGAACACTTTTTAAATCAGCCCCTTCATTTAACATATGAGTAGCAAAAGTATGACGAATAGTATGTGGTGTAACATGAATTTTAAGTCCACTCTTACGTACAATATTTTCTAATATTAATTCAATTCCCCGAGTACTCATTTTATTTCCATTTTTATTTAAAATTAAATATTGATTATCAATTTTCTTACATAATTCACTACGACTATTTTTAGCATAATCAATTAATCTTTTAGAACAAACTTTACCATATAAAACAGTTCTTTCTTTATTACCTTTTCCTTTTACCCTAATTTCACCATGATTAATATCACTTAATTTTAAATTAACAAGTTCACTTACACGAATTCCTGTTGAATATAATAATTCTAATATTAAAATATCTCTTTTACCTAAAACTGTACTATCGTCAATACTATCAAATAACTTTTGTAATTCTTCATAAGTAACATAATTAGGTAATCTTTTATCCAATTTAGGATTAGATATTAATGTACTAGGATTAGTATTAATAATTTCTTCACTTACTAAATATTTAAAAAAAGTTCTAAGTGTACTAATATTTCTAGAAATAGTTTTTTTACTATAATTTTTATCATATAAACTAATTAAATAATTTCTTAAAATATTATAATTAACACTTTTTAAATTATTAATATTTTCAGACTTTAAAAAATTATAAAAAGCATCCAAATCAAGTTCATAACTCTTAATAGTTTCTTTAGAATAACCTTTATTATTTTGTATATAATCCAAAAATTCTTCTATATTATTTTTCATTTTACCACTTTTTTCTAATCCCTAATCCATCTGGATAAACTCCTAAATCTTCTTTATTAAAATCTTCTAAATCATAACCATTTTTATAAAGTTCTTCCATTTTTTCAAAAACAATTTCACTATTTTTATTTTTCTTATCTATTTCAATTTCTAATTCATCTAATAAATTAGTTTTATTCTTTTTATTATATAAATCAATTAATTCTAAGAAATTTCTTATATTTTTATATGTAAGTAATTGTTGAAATAAAATTTTAGCAGACGCTATATAAAATTCTTTATCATTTTCTCTTATATATTCTTCATCTTCAATTTTTTCAAGATAATCTTTATAATCATTTAAACGTTCTTTTAAATACTTATTTACTATTTTTGAATCTTCTATAAAATCATAAAATTGTTCATTATTTTTATAAGTATTAATTAACGTATTAAGAAATTTTTTATATATCAAATCATTACTAATTTCTTTTTCAGTTTCTTCTTTATCATAATTCAATTTATTTTGTGCCCATTCAAAAATAGTTAAAAAATATTCACTCTTTTTTGAATTATTATTAAGTAGAGATAAATATTTAATATTTTTATTACTTTTATAAGAAATATTAAATTGAATTATTTCATTACCATTTAGATATTTTAATTCTTTTAAAATTGTTTTCTTTAATGTTGGATTAGAAATTTTGTTTTTTTCAATATAATCCAAAATATCACTATAATATTTTATTAAATTAATATTTATCATATTTTTATTTCTATTTCCACAATCTAACTGATTTAATAAAAATGAATCTAAATCAACTAAATTATTTTGTTGATAAAATTTATTATCACTATAATTGAAAATTGGAAAAACGTGATAACTAGGAGTATTTGAAACTAACGAATATCTTCTTTGCATTATATCACCCACTTCAAAAAAATGAGTCTATTTTTTAGACTCTTTTTTTTCTAAATTTTCTACTACTTTATTAGCAGTATCAAGACATGCATCTTTTACTTTAGTAGCAGCTTCTTCTAAAACTGGAGTCCCTACTTCTTTTGTATAAGCTACTAATTCAGCTGTCATATCTTGGATTTTTCTAACTTGCTTTTTAGCAACAGCCATTACAGTTTCTTTATCAAGATTATCAATTGCATCTTTTATTTCATATAATTTTGATTCTAATTCAGCTCTTACTTCTTCTTTATCTAAATCTTTAGCTTTGTTAATTAAAGAATCAATATTATTCTTTAATTCTTCTCTTGTTTCACTACCTTTTTTAGGAGCAAATAAAACTCCTAATCCAGCACCGATTGCGGCACCAGCTAAAAATTTTCCAAAACCATTACTTTTCTTGCTCATTATTTTCCTCTTTTCTTTCTTTTTTATTTATAATATTAGTAATACTTTTAGTAATAAAACCAACAGCTAAATCACTAATATTAGCTACCATATCTGTTGTATTATCAACAATATCAAATAAACCATCTAATTTACTTGATTTTTGGTTATAATCATCAATCGCCTTGTCAACTTTATCTAATGTGTTTAACAAACGAACGATAAACATTATAAGCACAATTAATAATATGAATAATAGCATATATAATATTACTGGAAATACAATATCAAAACAAGTCACTAAGCATCATCCCTTTTTTCGTACATTGAATCAATTAAATCAAATAAATCATCTTCTTTTAATTCTTCATGTTCGTTTTCTTTTTTTTCTTCTTCTTTTTCTAATTCATCAAGTTCAGCCAAAGTCATATTTAATTTATCTTTTTCTTTTTTTTCTTCTTTATCATCTAGTCCAAATCCTAATTCTTCAAATAAATCATCATTTTCTTTCTTTTCTTCTTTTTCATTAAAAAGAATAGAATTTTTACCAAATAATGTTGTTTCTAAATCATCTTCCATAGAACCATAAGCTTTATTGCGAACATCATCAATTGTCACTTTACTACGTGTATGTGAAATAATTGGTGTTGGTTCATCTTGTCTAGTTGTTATATCTTCTTTGTGATAATTCTTATCTAAAACACCATATACTGGAGAAATAATTGGCGATGGTGAAAAGTTTTTCTTTCTTTTAATAGTTGTTTCAACCTTTTGTTTCTTACCAACTGTTCCTTGGTAAGGTTTTCTTCCACCATAAGCTTCTTCTCTAGTAGTATTACGAATTTCACGTTTAGGTTCAACTGGTTTTTTTGGTTCAGGTTTTAATTCATCTAAATCTTTATCATCAAAATAAACAGGAAATTTAAACTTATCTTCTTCTGGTTCTTCCTTCTTTACTTCAACTTCTTCTTCTTTTGGCTTTACTGGAGCAGGAATATCAACATGAATTACTTCCTTCTTCACTGGTACTTCTTCAATTTCTTCTTCTTCAGTAAATAAATTTTTTAATTTGTCTACAAATCCCATTTTTACACCTCAATCTTTTTTCTCTTCTTTTTTCTTTTCATTGTCTTGATCAGAATATTGTAAAAAATTATCAGTTTCAACATCGCTTTTTTCGGATGTAAATTCATCATAATTTTCTTCTTTGTTAGTAAAGTAATCTTCATTAAGCATTAACTTTATAACATTAGGATTAAATTTAACAGTAGACAAAATGTAAGTTGAATTCATAACAGCATCGTTAATATCCTCTTTATCTACTAATGTTTCAATCCGTGCATAATTATACATAAATTCAATAAAATATTTATTAATTTTTTCTGATTTAGTAATTTCTAGATATGCTGTCTTACCATCAATATCAAATTTTTTACTATAGTAAGCATCTTTATTTACTTTATAATCTAAATCTTTCTTATAATAATAACTTACTACATCTACATATAAATAATAATAATTTCCATTTGAATATAATTTTTCATTAAATTCATTGGTATCAATATACGTAACACCACGTGGAACATAGTATTTATAACCTTTTCCAACATGATTATATAATTTATTATCTTTAGAAAGTATAACACTTACCATATTATTAATATCTTTGGTATCAATTCTAACAGCGGTACATCCAGAAAGAACAAGACATGCAAGTAACATAAGTCCTACTTTCTTCATAACTCACCTACTTAACTAAATTATATCAAAATTTATTATAATTGCAAAAAAACACGCAATTTTACATGTAAATAATATGTATATTCTATTTAGAAATTTTTATTTTATAAATTGGAAATCCTAAATTGTGAAACTTAGTTTCATATTCTGTAGCTACATTATCACCAATATCATCATTATATAAATCTAAAGATATTTCTTCAAAGTGATAACCATATTCATTAAAAGAAATAAGAGAATACTCAAATAATTTTCGATTATCCGTCTTCATAATAATCTCTTTCTTATCTTTAAATAAAGTATCATAACGTTTTAAAAATATTGGACTAGATAATCTTCTATGGGCATGTTTTGTTTTTGGCCAAGGATCAGAAAAATTTAAATAAATAACATCAATTTCTTTATAAAAAATTTGATCAATACTAGTTGCATCCATACGAATAAATCTTAAATTAGGAATATCTTCTTCTATTTTCTCTAAAGCTCTAATTAAAACGCTGTCATACTTCTCGATTCCAATAAAATTAATATTAGGATTTCTTTTAGCCATTTCAATAATAAAGCTTCCCTTACCCATACCTATTTCAATATGAATAGGAAATTCATTTTTAAAAACACTTTTAAAATTTCCACGATAAGTTTCTAAATCTTTTAATACCATTTCTGAAGCTTCAATTGCCTCATGAGCTCCTGGAACAAACTTCAATCTCATAAAATCACCTAAAATATTATACACTAAAATCACAAAAAAACATATACTGTTAATGAAAAGGAGTGAATTTATGAGAAAAGATAGAAACTGTACTGCTTATGCGAATGTCCCTATGAATGGCCCAATGATGATGCCTTATCCTATGATGGGACCGCTTCCTATGGGTATGCCAAATCCAACTCAAACTAGTTGCAGTTGTAGTTGTGATAATAATGGTGAATTATTACAATTAAAACAACAAATAAATAATCTTGAAAGACGTGTATCTATGTTAGAAAATAAACCTACACCATACCATAATAACAACTATGATAGTAATGTTCAAATGATATAAAAAAAAGGATTTTTAGGGAAAAATCCTTTTTTGTTTAGCGGAAACCGCCTCCGCCGCCTCCGCCACCGAAGGAACCTCCTCCTCCGCCACCAGCAGAGAATCCACCTCCACCAGCTGAATAATTCCTAGCAGCAGTACGAGCACTATTTGCACTATTAAAAGAATGAACAGATATATAACTTACAAATACTACATTATCATAATACATATCTGTAACAACTTCAGGATATAATCTTTTAAATTCTTTAGCAACTTTTTCAGCAATACCAAAAATTTGTGCATATATTAAATAATCTTGCCATAAATTTACTTCAACTGCACTACGATCTTTAATACTTGAAAAATCGTTTAAGAATTTTTTTAATCCTTGTAACTTTTTAGCTTCTTCAAAAATTCTTTCATCAATAACATTATTAGTTACTGTAAAACATAATTTTTTATATGTTTTCATTGGTAACATACCATTTTTTTCATATTCTAAAGATACAGAATCTAATAAATCATCAAACCAAGTAAAAAATTTATCATAATTTTTAGAACACCATTTTTCAAACTCTTTTGGCTCTAAAATATTATTATCACTAGCTTCAATAAACATTTCATATAATTCTTTAGGTTTATCTTCAAGACTTACTTCTGTAGTTGGTTTAAAAATTAATAACTGTTCTTCTTTATCTTTAAATATTCCATTTTTAGTTCTTTTTTGAACTGTTATATAACCTTTTCTAATCCAATCTAAAAGATAAGAACCTAAAACATTAGTATTATTTTTAGTTAAACCATATAAAGTTGAAATCCAATATGCTTGATCAATTCTATTATTAGTAGGTATTTCACGGAAATATGGAACATCTTTTGGAATATATTTATCTATATAAATAGTTTTTATTCCCATTTTTTTAGTACCACTAGATTTAATTATCATAATAATTACAAAAATGAATACTCCACCAAAAATTAAGAAAGGTAAAATCATTACAATAACATTCATTATTTTTTCAAATAAACTTACTTCATATTTTTTAGCTCCATCATTTGCCATATTTAAATATGTATCAAAGTTATCATTTATAATATTACTACTTTCAAAAATTCCTTTTGGAAATTTTACTAAAATAGTCATATATTCATTACTTTCTAGTGCTCCATCACTAGACATATATATAGCACCATTAGATACATAAGCAAGCCCACCATAATTACCATAACCCCAAACATCAATTGTGTCAGCTAAAGATTCATCAGTATAAATTTTTATTTCTACTTGTTCTGGCTTATCACTTAATTCATATGGAACTAATGTCCAATAAATCATATCACTATCATTTAAACTAGCAACAAAATTAGTAATATTATAAGTTAAAGTATAAGAATGCATTCCATGGTCACTTATTCCAAAACAAAGTTCTATTCCATCACTTATATAATTAAACCCATTAGAATAAGCTTTATCTTCTAAACTACCACTTGTATCCCAAAAATCTTTATACGTAAAATTAGTTCCATCCATAGAAACTTTAAAATCAGTAATTTCTGAAGTACCTAAATTGTAATATGGTTTATAACCTTCAGTACCACTATCTAAATTAGCAACCCATGTTTCGGTAACATGCGCTGTACCACTTTTATCAACATATATATCCATATCAATAGATTTAATATCATTTTTGGCGTATACATCTAAATTAAAAATAAATAAACTTGTAAATAATATAAATATAATAAATAATATTTTTTTCATATAACCCCTACTTTCAAAAAAAACTTACAGATGTAAGTTTAAAATTTAACTTGTGGTACTTCTTTGTCTGCTTCACTAGCTTCAAAGAATGCTTCAGGTTTAAATCCAAACATTCCCGCAATAATATTAGTTGGGAACATTTCAATTTTATTTTTGTATTTCATAACAGCATCGTTATAAAATTGTCTAGCATAAGCAATTTTTTGTTCTACATCGTTTAAATTATTTTGTAAATCTAAAAAATTTGTATTAGCTTTTAAATCTGGATAACTTTCAGCAATTGCGAATAATCTACCTAAAGTTTGACTAAGTTCATTATTTGCTTGCATCTCAGCTTCTGGACTTCCAGCATTTACAGCTTTATTACGAGCAGTTATAACTGCATCTAAAGTTTCTTTTTCATGTGATGCATAACCTTTTACTGTTTCAACTAGGTTAGGAATTAAATCAGCACGTTTTTTAATATAAACATCAATTTGAGCCCACCCGTCTTTCACCATATTTCTTAAACGTACTAACCCATTATAAGCTGAAATAAGATATAAAATAATTAAAACAACGACAACAATAGCAATTATAATTCCAATATTCATAAGCTCCTCCTATCTATCTACATTATATCACACAACTATATTTTTTTTACAAAATTTGTATATTAATTAATTTTATTTACAAAATAAAATAAGGAGGTTAATCATGAATATAAATATTAGACAAAATATTATTAATAATTTTAAAGGTGCTGAAAAAGATGAGATAAAAAATTCAATTATTTCATCTATTGATGATGGAAAAGAAATTACATTACCAGGATTAGGTGTTTTCTTTGAACTTTTATGGAATAAAAGTGATGAAAATAGCCGTGAATATATTCTTACAACGCTACATGACTTACTTAAATAGTAAGTTTTAATTTGGCAAAATAAGTGTTATGTGTTAAAATACATAACCACGGGTGATATTATGTTTTTAAACGAATATAAAAACTTAGGTAATTTTAAAAATCAGTATTATTATTTAAAAGAATATTTTTATAATTTAACATTAAATAAAAGAGCAGCTTTAATAAAAGAAATAAAAGAAAATTTTTCAAAATATTTAGAAAACACAAAAATTAATTCAATTCAAGATTTTAATGATTTTTACACTCTTTTATATGATCAATACACATTTGAATATAATTTTAAAAACAATTTAAATGATATTTTAAAATCTAAATATGTTAATACTAGTACAATATTTGAAATTCTTAAATATTCAAATAAAAAAGATATCTTAAATAATAAAACAATACAAAAAAGATTACTATATATAGTTACTAAAGATTATCAAGTAGGAAATTTTAATATTATTGAACATTATATACTACCAGAATATCATTATGCTTTATTTTTGATGCAAATAGATTTTAGAATAAAAAAAGAAGTAAAACCAGGATTACAAAATGTTTTATATGAATTTATTCAAAGTATTTTAAATGATCCAACCTATGGAAAAAATAAAGAACTTCATTATATTAATAGTGGTGGTTATAAAAATTGTTTAAAAATGGGAGACTATGTTTTACAAATTGGTGAAGGTCCACATCTAAATAAATTCCCATTTTGTTCAGAAATTGCTGCCCCAATATTATTTAAAATTTTTGATAATTTTCAAATATCTCTATCAAATTATTTAGAAACACCAATAATAGAAGAAGAACGAGATGAATGTTATTTTAAAGCACGTGATAAAGGTATTATATTATTAGACTCAAAAAAATTAATTAATTTTGGTAAATACAAAGAAGATTATATTCATCCATATAAAAATATAAGTGATAAAGGAAAAGAATTTTTAGGAATAAACATTTTCGATTTAAATGATGTTAAAAAAGGAACTGTAAAATATTTGGATGTTGATTTTTATATTAGTGAGGATGATAATTCTAGATATGCAGAACAATTAGAAATTACTTTCTTTCATGAAAACAAAGAACAAGAATATAAATATGTTTTAAGAAAACAACAACAAAAGACTTCAAAATAATGAAGTCTTTTACTTTTCAAATAATTCTTTATAATATTCAAATCTTTTTACTGCATTTTCTTTATTAGATTCTAATAAATTTGTTGCATGTTCTGGATTAACTTTTTTAAGCATTCGATAACGATTTTGATTATTTAAAAATTCTTCATATAAATCAAAATTTACATTTTTACTATCTAAATAAAATTTATTATCTTTTGGAACATATCTAAAGATTGGAAAATAGCCACATTTAGTAGCAAGTGCTTCCATATCAAGTGAATTTTCCATACCACCAACAATACCATGTTCAATACAAGAACAGTAAGCAATTAAAATTGAAGGTCCATTATGTTCACTAGCTTCTTTCATTGCTTTTATTACTTGAGCTTGATTAGCTCCTAAATTAATAGTTGCAACATAAACATTAGGATAACTCATAGCAATTCTAGCTAAGTCTTTTTTATTTGTCATTTTTCCAGATGTAGCAAATGAAGCAATTGCTCCTTTAGGGCTTGCCTTTGAAGCTTGACCACCAGTATTGGAATATACTTGCGTATCTAGAACTAAAATATTAACATTTTCATTAGATGCTAGAACATGATCAATTCCACCAAAACCAATATCGTATGCCCAACCATCGCCACCAATCATCCAAATAGAACGAGCTTTAATATATTCTTTTAATTCTACTATTTCTTTTGGCCAAGTATCATTTACATGATTATAAACTTCCGTTGTTTTATTTAAATCATCCATATTTTCAATATATTCTTTAAACCAAATACTATCTTGATGATCTAAATTTTGTTCCATTATATTTTTAATACGATTTCTAATTGTATTAACTGCTTGATTCATTCCAAAACCATATTCAGCATTATCTTCAAATAAAGAACTTGCCCATGGTACTCGGTATGGCATTGATGGAACTGATGCACCATAAATAGATGAACATCCAGTAGCATTGGCAATCATCATTGAATCTCCAAATAGTTGTGTTAAAAGTTTAATATAAGCAGTTTCTCCACAACCAGCACAAGCTCCTGAAAATTGAAATTTTGGTTCTTTAAATCCAACTGTTTTAACTGTATATAAAGTATTATCTAATTCTTTTTTATAAGAAATATTTTTTTCTAAATAATCAAAAATTTCTTGTTCATGATTATTTATTTGTTCTTTTAATTCTTTGAATTCTAAAGCTTTTTGTAACTTAAATCCTGGACAAGTTTTAATACATAAACCACACCCAGTACAATCTTTAACTGATACGCTAAGAATATAATAATAATCTTCTAAACCACGACCAAATGGTTTTACAGCTCTTTTTTGAATTTCAATTGGTGCATTATTATATTCTTCTTCCGTTAGTAGGAATGGTCTAATAACACCATGAGGACAAACTAAAGCACATTGATTACAATTAATACAATTGCTTGATATCCAACTTGGTACTTTATCACTTATCTCTCTTTTTTCAGTTAAACTAGTTCCACTAGGAAATACACCATCATTATGATTAACAAATTTACTTACTGGTAATGTATCCCCTAATCTATTTCTAATTTTATCAATAAAGTTATTACTATCTTTTAAATCAAATGTATCTTCATCATTTATATTAATTAGTTTTAAACTATCTAAAGAAAGTTTTACAGCATTTAAATTAGCTTCAACTATTTCACTACCTTTATTAGAGAATTTACTTTTTATATTTTCTTCTAATAGTGGTAACCACTCTTCTTTATCAAGTAAATTTAATAGTTCTAAAATAGCCGCTTCCATAATCATACTTATTTTATTTTTTAAACCTGAATTATAAGCAATTTTATAAGCATTTATATTATAAACTTTACAATGTTTTTCTTTGATTATTTTTTTCATTTGATTTGGTATTAACTTATTTAACTCTTCTTCATTATAAACTGAGTTTATTAAGAAAGTACCACCTTCGTGAATTTTAGAAAATACATCAAAGTTATTTAAATATTCATCTTTTGTAATAACTATAAGTTTTGGATTTTCAACATAATATGTTGAAAGAATTTTATTATCATTAAATCTGATATGACTAGTTGTAACACCACCTGATTTTTTAGAATCATATTGGAAATATCCTTGAACATATTTATTAGTATTATTACCTATTAGTGACACTAATGATTTAGATGCACTAACCATTCCATCACTACCATAACCATAAATAAGTAATTCTAAAGATGAATTTAATTTATAATTTTCATCGCTTTTTAAACTTAAATTAGTTACATCATCATTTATACTAATTGTAAAATTGTGATGTGGATTAGTTTTTAAGAAATCATAAACTGCTTTTATATCTCTTGGAGTTGTATTCTTACTAGATAGTCCATATCTTCCACCATAAACATTTATATTATTAGGAACTATTGCTTTTACATCTAAATAAAGTGGTTCACCAATACTTCCATGCTCTTTTGTACGATCTAGAACAGCAATATTTTTTACTGTTTTTGGTAATACTAAATCAAAATATTTTTTCGAAAATGGACGATATAAATGTACTTCAATTAAACCAACTTTATAACCTTTATTATTTAAATCATCAATAGTTTCTTTAATTGTCTCATTTACTGAACCCATAGCAACTATAATATCAGTAGCCTCTTTATCACCATAATATTCAAATGGTTTTAATGTACGACCTGTTTTATTATTAACACGTTCCATAACTTTTACAACAGTTTCAACTACTTCTTCATAATTTTTATTTTTAGCTTCCATAGCTTGAAAATAAATGTCATCATTTTGAGCTGTCCCTCTAGTATTTGGATTATTTGGATTTAATGAACGATTTCGAAATTTATTAACATTTTCTAAATTCATTAATTCTTTATAATCACTATCTTCTAAAACATTTATTTTATTTATTTCATGACTTGTTCTAAAGCCATCAAAGAAATGAATAAATGGTAGACTACTATCAATACTAGCTAGGTGGGCAACAACACTTAAATCATGAGCATCTTGAACATTTGATGAAGCAAGCATACAAACCCCAGTAGCGCGGGCTGCATAAATATCTTGATGATCTCCTAAGATTGATAACGCATGAGTAGATAGACTACGAGCAGCAACATGAATTACACCAGGTAACATTTCTCCGGCTAATTTATAAAAGTTAGGTATCATTAAAAGTAAACCTTGACTTGCCGTATAAGTACTTGTTAAGCAACCACTGACAAGAGAACCATGAACAAGTCCTGCTGCACCCGCTTCACTTTGCATTTCAATTACTTTTACTTGATCATCAAAAATATTTTTACGACCTTTCATACTCCATTCATCTATATGTTCAGCCATAGGACTAGATGGCGTAATAGGATAAATTCCTGCAACTTCGGTATACATATAAGATGCATAACTACAAGCAGTATTTCCATCAACTGTTATTTGTTTCATAACTCACCTCTTATTATCTAAATAATTCTTTACTTTTATTTTTATTCTTTGAATTGCATTATCAATTGTTTTAGGATCACGATTTAATAAATTAGCAATTTCTTTATAAGTAAAATGATTAATTTTTAAATCAAAAACTTGTGATTCTAATGGAGTTAAAATCTCTTTAATATTATTTACTAAATTATTAGTTACTTCATTATCAATTAATTGTAATTCAGGGTTATTTGAATTATCAATTAAAACATTTTCTAAAGTTTTAGTATCCTCATCAAGTTCAAAAGAAATAGATTCATTTAAAAACTTATGTTTTAATCTTTTAGCTGAAATAATAAAAGATAACATTTTACTATCAACACATGTTTTAGCATATGTATAAAATAAAACATTTTTACTATCATCAAAAGTTTCAATAGCTTGATTTAAACCTAAATACCCTTCTTGAATTAAATCTTTTATTTCTATTCCTAAATTATTACAATTAACAATCATTTCTTTTGCTTTTTTTATTATATATGGTTTATATTTTTCAAACATTATTTCATTATTAATTTCACTTGTATCTGCTTCAGCAATGTAATTTAATAATTCTAAATCATCAAATTCTTTATAATTCATTTATTTTCGGCACTTAATAGCTTCATAAATCATAATTCCTGCAGCTACACTTGCATTTAAACTATTAGTTGTTCCACGCATTGGTAAACTTGCAATAAAATCACAATTTTTAGAAACTAAATCGCCCATTCCTTTACCTTCATTACCTATTACTAAAGCAATTTTACCAGAATAATCAATCTCAGTATAATCAGTTCCATCCATATCTGTACCAACAATCCAGAAACCTTTACTTTTTAAATATTCGATTGTATTAACTAAATTAGTAACTCTAGCAATTTTAGTATTTAAAATAGCTCCAGTACTAACTTTAATAACAGTTGGATTAACACTAACACCACGATTTTTAGGAATGATTATTCCATCTACTAAAGCAGCTTCACAAGTTCTAATAATAGCTCCAAAATTATGTGGATCTTCAATGTGATCTAAGATTACTACTAAACTATCATCTTTATCAATCATTTCATTAATATCACTATATTCAAAATCTTTAACACGAAGTACAATTCCTTGATGATTATCAGGACATAAGTGATCTAAATCTCTTTTATCTAACCACTCTATTTTTATTTTTTTAGATTTTAAACTTTCTACAATATATTCATCATTAAAATTTTTATATAAATAAGCTTTATCTATTTTTAAATCTTTTTTTAAATATTCTAAAACTACATTCTTTCCATAAATATACATATTTTTTCACCTACAATCAAATTCATTAATTCATCTATTCTTTTATTTTGTTTTGTTAAAAATAAATACCCAAATAAAGCTTCTAAACCAGTTGAAAGTTTATAAGTAACAATATCAGTATTTTTAGGACTTTTATGACTTTTATGATTACGAGCTCGTTTTACAATATCAATTTCTTCATTAGTTAAATACTTGCTTATTTTATTTAATATTAAAGCTTGACTTTTAGCACTTACATACTTTTTAGCTTCTTCTTGTAACGTATTTACTTTATTAATACCTTTATCAATTAAATAAGTTCTAATATATAATTCATAAATACTATCACCTAAATATGCAAGTGCTAAAGCATTAACCTCATTAACACTCTTCATAACGATCAAATGTAATTCCTTTCACAATACCAGTTTTAATATCATTTAAAATAATTCCATAAACTTTTTCGTAATCAACAATTCCCCCACGTGATAAACATCCTCTTCTTTTACCAATATTATCTAAAGTTTCTACAATATCTTTACTAATACTTGTAATTCCATATCGTTTTTCTAATATTTCAGGATAATACTTTTCTAGTGTTTTTAAGATATATACAACGACATCATAAATTGGTAAAACTTCTTCTTTAATAGCAGTTAAACTAGCTAAGTTAAACGCAACACTTTTTTCTTCAAATTTTGGCCATAAAATACCTGGAGTATCTAAAAGTTCAACATAATTATCTATTCTAAT
>CALVVE010000003.1 GCA_944363775.1 uncultured Bacilli bacterium
CTGCTGAAACTTTGACCGAGTTGTTCCACCGAGATAATAAACTAGATATCCCATTTATTAGTGATGCTGATCGTGAAGATATTATTTACGCTTGTCGTCATGAAGCTGATTTTATCGCTTTATCATTTGTAAGTACTAAAGAAGATATTTTAGAAGTTAAGAAAATATTAGAAGAAGAAAATCGTACTGATATTAAATTAATTGCTAAAATTGAAAGTCGTACTGGTGTAAATAACTTAGATGAAATTATTCCAGAATGTAGTGGAATTATGGTTGCTCGTGGAGATTTAGGTGTTGAAGTTCCAGTTTATGAATTACCTATTATCCAAAAAGATATGATTAAACGTGTTCGTGAAAGAGGAAAAATTTGTGTTGTTGCAACAGAAATGTTAGAATCAATGAAAAAGAATGCTCGTCCAACACGTGCAGAAGTAAGTGACGTTGCAAACGCTGTATTAGAAGGTACAGATGCAGTTATGTTAAGTGGTGAAACTACTATGGGTAAATTTCCAGTTGAAACTGTACAATATATGGCTTCAATTTGTGAATATGCTGAAAGAAATTATAACTATAATCATAAATTTGCTGATTTACGTCATGAAAATATTACAAGTACAATTGCTCATGCTGTAGTTGAAGCTGCTCATGTATTAGATATCAAAGCTATTGTAACTCCAACTATGTCTGGTTACACAGCTAAACGTATTAGTAATTTAAAACCAAAGAGTTTAGTACTTGCTGGATGTACAAGTGAAGAAGTTGCTAATAAATTAACTCTTAACTGGGGAGTATATCCATTTGTAATACCTGTTTATGATTCTGTTGAAGATGTAATGATTGAAGCTAAAAAAGCTGCTAAAAAAATGGCAAATTTAAATGCTGGTGATACAATCATTATGACAGGTACATTCTCAAATAATTTAGATACTCAAGCTACAAATTTAATGACTGTAGATAAAATATAAGAAAATTATCATATTTTCTTTTTTTTATGTTATAATTAGATTGGGTGATGATATGAACAGGGAACAAGTTTTAGAAGAATATGTAAAATTATTTAGTAAATTACCAAAAAGATTACAAGTAACTTTACAACAAGAAGGGAATTTAAGTATAAATGATTTTATTGATACAATAAATTTATACATAACAACACATGATATGAATATTTCTATTCCATCAGAAGATTTAAAAAAAATCATTCAAAAAAATCAATTAGTGTATATTTCAAATATTATAGAATATGCTCATGAACATAATGGAGAAAATATGTACACTTTCCTTAATAATAATTTAAGTGATGCAGAAATAGTTGAATTAACTAATAAAGTTTTAAAAAGTATTTATTCTATTATTGGTAAACTATATAATTCTGAATTTTATGATTTATATAAAGATAGTTTAGAAAAAGAAGTTTATAATACAATTGTTGAATATAATAATAAAAAAGAAAATTTAAATAAATATTTAAATAAAATACAATATATTGTAAATGAAGTAGTTTCAAATAACTCTTCAAAATATGCTTATAATGTTCAAAATAAATTAAGTAATGGATATGTAAAAGAGCTTAATGTAATGACTACAGCTTTAACAAATTCGTTAGGTGAAGAAAAAAGTGTATCTGTAAAAAAATAAAAGATTAGTCTTTTATTTTTTTGTTATTTTGATATAATGAGATTGGTGAAATTATGGATATAAAAAAGATAAAAAAAATGAATAATGATAAATATCAAATTATTACAACTGATAATAAAAAAATTATTACTTATGATTCAGTTATTTTAAAATATAATTTACTTTATAAAAAGAGTATTGATAGTGAACTTATGAGTTTAATAATGAAAGAAACTAGTTATTTTGATATTTATAAAAAAGTTGTAAATTATATTTCTAAACGTTTAAGAAGTGAATATGAAATAAAAAAATATTTAGAAAAGTATGATTTAAATGAAAAAGATACAAATAAAATAATAAATGATTTAAAGAAAAGTAATTTTATTAATGATTATAATTTTGCTAAAGCATATATTTCTGATAAAGTTTATTTAAGTAATTATGGTCCATTAAAGATAAAAAAAGATCTACAAAATTATTATATTGATATAGAAATAATTGAAGAATTAATTAATAATATTGATAGTGGAGTAATTTTAGAAAAATTAAATAAATTAATGACTAAAAAAATTAATAGTAATAAAAAATATTCTAATTATATTTTAAAACAAAAATTACTTTATTATTTTAAAGATTTAGGTTATGAAACTAGTATGATATTAAGTTGTTCAGATAATTTAGGTAATAACGATGATAATATTCTAGATAAAGAATATGAAAAGTTATATAAAAAATATTCTAAAAAATATAGTGATTATAATTTAGATAATAAAATTAAAGAAGGTTTATATCGTAAAGGTTTTGATATTAATAAAATAAATGAATTTATAAATACAAAAAAAGAGTTTTAAGACTCTTTTTGTTTTTCTTTGTTAATTTTAAAGGATATTAAATATTTATGTAGTATATAATTATGAGGGTCTATATTAAAATAATATTGACTTTGTATATACAATGTAATATAATTACATTGAAAGAAGGTGAATTGTTATGAGTAAAAGTTCTAATATTATTGTTCGTGTAGATTCCGAGTTAAAACAACAATCTGAGGAATTATTTAAAGAAATGGGGATGAATATGTCTATGGCAATAAATATTTTTTTAAAACAATCTATAAAAGAACAAGGTATACCTTTTAAAATTACTAATAATCCTAATAAAAAAACTATAAAAACTATAAAAAAAGCTAATCAAGGTAAAAATTTAAGTAATAATTTTACTAATATGGAAGATTTATTTGAGGATTTAGATAGTTGAATTATAAAATAGTTTATACTAATCAATTTAAAAAAGATTATAAAAAAATAAAGAAAAGAAACTATAATATTTGTTTGTTAAAAAAAGTTATTAGTTTATTAATTAGTGGTACTAGTTTAAGTGAAATATATAAAGATCATTCTTTATTTAATGATAATAAATATCAAAATGTTCGTGAATGTCATATTCAATCTGATTGGTTATTAATATATCAAATAAAAGATGATGTATTAATTTTAGTTAGAACTGGTACACATAGTGATTTATTTTAAAACTATTATAGTTTGATTGTTGTTTAACAAAAAAGAGTTTTAAGACTCTTTTAATTTTTGATAAATATCTTCTACATCTAATAAAACTTGTTCTTCTTTATAATATGGTTTTAAATGTAAGTGAAAATGTTTTACTTCTTGAATATCACCATTATTCTCTACAAGAGTTAAACCATCAATATTTAATTTTGTTTCTAATAAAGATCTCAAATATTTTGCAACATCCATAATATGCATTAAAGTTGTATCATCAATGTCACTAATATCTTTATAATGTTTTTTAGGAATAATTAAAGTATGACCATTTACATCTGGGTTAATGTCTAAAAATGCTTTAACTTTATCATCTTCATATATAGTATATGAAGGAATTTCTTCACTAATTATTTTACAAAATACACATTCCATATAATCACCACATTAATTATAGCACGTTAAATAAAATATGTAAAATAAAAACTTACCAAATGGTAAGTCGTCAAAATAAATTGACTTGTGTTTTGAATACTGCGATATTCATTATTATTATGGTTAAAAACAAAAAAAAATAAACAATTAAGCTTTAATAATAAAGTTATTTTTGATAAAATATTAATTGGAGATGATTGTATGCATAAATTAATAATTAAAAATTTATATGTAAAAGTTGCTGATAAAGAAATTTTAAAAGATTTTTCTTTAGAAATAAAAAGTGGTGAGATACACGCTATAATGGGTCCTAATGGAACTGGTAAAAGTACTTTATCAAAAGTTATAATGGGAGATCCTACTTATGAAGTAGTTAGTGGTGAAATTTTATTTGATGATAAAAATATTAATTCTTTAGAAGTTGATGAAAGAGCTCGTTTAGGAATATTTTTAGGAATGCAAATGCCACTTGAAATAGAAGGTGTTACTAATGCTGATTTTATGCGTAGTGCTTTAAATGCTCGTGATGGTGAAAACTTTAAATTATTTCAGTTTATAAAAGATATGGAAGCAACTGTTAATAAACTACATATGGATAAAGAAATGATTCATCGTGGTGTTAATGTTGGTTTTTCTGGTGGAGAACGTAAAAAGAATGAAATACTGCAAATGAATTTATTAAAACCTAAAATGGTTTTATTAGATGAGATTGATTCGGGATTAGATGTTGATAGTCTAAAAATAGTTGGTAATGAAGTTATAGATTATTATAAACGTGAAAAACCAGGTATGTTAGTAATTACTCATTATCAAAGACTTCTTGATTATATTGTTCCAGATTATGTTCATATTATGAAAGATGGACATATAATAAAAAGTGGAAATAAAGATTTAGTTAAAGAAATTGAAGAATTTGGATATGATATAAAAGTTTCTAAAAATAGTACGTGTGTAGTAAAGGAAAAAGTAAATAATGAATAAAATAAAAGTAGTTAATGATATTATTGTTTTAGAAGAAATTAACAAAAATATTGAAGTTAAATTTGAAAATAAAAATGATTCTTTTAACGTTAATAATATTACTTTAAAAATAAAAGAAAGTTGTGATATTGAAATAACTTATGAAGCTTTAGAAAAAACTAAATTAGATATGTATTTTTATGTTTATCCTAATGTTTCTGTAAATATTTTTGAAGTAAGAAGTGGTGTTAAAACAAAGGTTCAATATAAATATTATATTGAAGAAAATAGTAGTGTTACAGTTAATAAATTTTATTATAATACTAAACATCGTGAACTTGATATTGTTAATTTAAATGGTGAATTTAGTCGCTTTGATTATTATTTAAAAACAATCGCTAAAGATAAAGAAAAATATGATTTTATTATTAATCATAATAAAAGTAATACTATAAGTAATATATATCACCATGGAATAAATAATAGTGATGAAAAATTAACTTTTAATGTAACTGGTGTTGTACCTAAAAATAAAATTGGTTGTGAACTTGAACAACAAAGTCGTATTATAACTAATAAAGACAATGAAAATACAATCGCACCAAATTTATTAATAGATGAAGAAGATGTTAGTGCTAATCATGCTGCTTTAATTGGAAACTTTGATAATGAAGAAATATTTTATATGATGAGTCGTAGTATTAGTTATGAAGATGCTAAAATATTATTAACTAATGGATTCTTATTATCAGGACTTAGAGAAGATAATAAAGAAAAAATAAAAAACATTTTAGATACTGTCTGGGGGTGAATTTATGAACCGTGAAGATTTTCCTATTTTAAAAAATAATCTTATTTATTTTGATAATGGAGCTACAACTTTAAAACCACAAGTAATGATTGATGCAACTGTTGATTATTATAGAAATTATAGTGCTAATGCACATAGAGGAGATTATAATATAAGTGTTAAAGTTGATGAACTTTATGAAAAAACAAGAACACTTATAAAAGAATTTATTAATGCTAAAAAAGAAAAAGAAATAATATATACTAGTGGAACAACTGATTCTTTAAATCGTATTATTTTTGGTTATTTTGCTAATGTATTAAATAAAGATGATGAAGTTATTCTTACTAAAAGTGAACATGCTTCTAATCTTCTTCCTTGGTTTGAACTAGTAGATAAAATAGGAATTAAAATTAAATATATTGAACTTAATGAACATAAAGAAGTTACACTAAATTCTTTAAAAAATGTTATTACTGATAAAACTAAAGTAATAAGTATTGCTCATATTACTAATGTTATAGGTGATGTAAGACCAATAAAAGAAATTATTAAACTTGCTCACTCTAAAAATATTTTGTGCGTTATAGATGGTGCTCAATCAGTTCCACATATGAAAATAGACGTTCAAGATTTAGATATAGACTTTTTAGCTTTTTCAGCACATAAGATGTGTGGACCAACAGGACTTGGAATTTTATATGCTAAAGAAGAATTATTAAAAGATTTAAAACCAATTAGTTTTGGTGGAGGAATGAATTCAACTTTTACACCAAATGGGGATAGACTTTATTATGCATCACCATATTTATATGAAGCTGGTACTCAAAATATAGCAGGTGTTTTAGGATTTAAAGCTAGTATTGAATATTTAAATAAAATAGGTATGGATAATATTAGTAAGTATGAAAAGGAATTAAAGAAATATGCCGTAAAAAGATTAAATGAAATAGATAATTTAGAAATATATAATGAGTTTAGTGAAAGTGGTATAATTTCATTTAATTATAAAGATATATTTGCTCAAGATCTTGCTATTTATTTAAATAAATGTAATATTTGTGTAAGATCTGGTAGTCATTGTGCTAAAATTTTAAATGAAGAATTAGGAATAAAAAATACTTGTCGTATGAGTTTATATTTTTATAATACTAAAGAAGAAATTGACTATTTAATTAAAGTTTTAAAAAATCCAAAAATTAAAGAAGAAATTATTTGATTTCTTTTTTTTTATTTATATTTTGTGATATAATGAATTTGTAGGCTAGGAGGTTTATTATGGCCAAGAAAAAGAAGAAAAAAGATAATAAAAAAAAGAGTAATGGTTATGAGATAGAATTACAGGGATTAATTATTATTTTAATAACAATAATTGGATTTGGAAGATTTGGTATTGTTGGTAAACTTGTAAGTTCTTTTGCATCTTTTTTAGTTGGTGCTTGGTATAATGTTTTATTAGTTGCCTTATTTATAATAGGTGCTTATATGATTATTAAAAGAGCACGACCAGATTATTTTACATCAAAACTTTTTGGAATATATGTATTTTGTATTGGAATACTAGTTTTCTCACATATTGGTTATGTAAATGAAACAGGATTAAGAGGTTTTCAAATTGTAAAAGAGACAGTAGATAATTTTTTAGCTTCTACAACAAGTATATCTAATATACAAGGTGGAGGATTAATTGGTTCAATTTTTACAGCTTTATTTGTTGAATTATTTGATATAGAAGGAACACAAATTGTCTCATGGACTTTATTAATTGGTGGCTTTGTTATGTTTACAGGTATTTCTATTGCTGATATGATTAGAGCTATGATTGATAAAACAAAAGATACTATAAAAAATAGTAAAGGATTACATAAAAAAGATAAAGAAGAGATTAAAAAAGCTGAAGATGAATATGAAAGTGATGGTAAAGTTGTTATCAGTAGTGTTGATGAATTAATTCATGAAACTGCTAATAAGCCTAAAGAAGAACCTAAATTAAATGTTAATGAACAAACTGGGGAAATTATTGAAAATAAAGGTTATAAATTTCCTCCAATTACTTTATTAAATCCAGCACCTAAGAAAAATAATAAAGCTAATGAAGAAGTTATTAAAGATAACGTTAAATCATTAGTTCAAGTTTTAACTGATTTTGGTATAACTGGAAAAGTAGTTGCTGCTCATATTGGGCCAACTGTAACGCAATATGAATTAGAAATAAAAGCTGGTACTAAAGTTAGTAAGATTTTAGGTATTAATAGGGAAATTGCTTTAGCTTTAGCTGCTAAAGATGTACGTATTGAAGCACCTATTCCTGGTAAAAAGACAATTGGTATTGAAATACCTAATAAAGTTACTAGTATGGTTTCAGTAAGAGAAATATTAGAAGCTGTACCTAAAAATAAACAAGATTCTAAATTACTTACAACTTTAGGAAGAAATATTATGGGTGATCCTATATATTGTGAAATTAATAAAACACCACACTTATTAGTAGCAGGTTCTACTGGTAGTGGTAAATCAGTTTGTATTAATAGTATTATTGTTTCAATCTTAATGCGAGCTAAACCAGATGAAGTAAAATTAGTTTTAGTTGACCCTAAAAAAGTAGAACTTTCTATGTATAATGGGGTTCCACATTTACTTGCTCCAGTAGTAACTGATCCTAAAAAAGCTAATATTGCTTTAAAGAAAATAGTTGTGGAAATGGAAAATAGATATGAACTATTTAGTAATAGTGGTACTAAAAATATTGCTGGTTATAATACTTATGTTGAAAAACAAAATAAAACAAGAGATGAGAATGATAAATTACGTAAACTTCCATTTATTGTAGTTATTATTGATGAGTTAGCTGACTTAATGTTAGTTGCTGCTAAAGAAGTTGAAGATTCTATTATGCGTATTACCCAAATGGCTCGTGCAGCGGGAATTCACTTAATAGTTGCAACGCAAAGACCATCAACTGATGTCATTACTGGTGTTGTAAAAGCAAATATTCCATCACGTATTTCTTTTGCTGTTTCTTCTGGAATTGACTCAAGAACAATTTTAGATCAAACAGGTGCTGAAAAGTTACTTGGAAAAGGGGATATGTTATTCTCAATGCAAGGTGAAGGAACACCAGTACGTGTTCAAGGAACATATATTGATGAAGATGAAATAAAGAAAGTAGTAGACTTTACAATTGAACAACAAAAAGCTCATTATGATGAAACATTTACTTTAGAAGAAGAAGATAGAGGAGCTACTACAATGGTTGATTCAAAAGATGATTATGAAGAACCATTATATAATGAAATAGTTGAATTTGTTGTTCAAAGTGGTAAAGCTAGTGCTTCATTATTACAACGTCGTTTCCGTTTAGGTTATAACCGAGCTGCTCGTTGTATTGATCTTTTAGAAGAAAGGGGAATAATTGGACCATCTAGGGGGTCTAAACCACGTGAAGTATTAGTAAAATTAGAAAGTAAGGAAGATGAGAATGAATAAAAAATTAAAAAAAGTTGTCTTAATATTATTTGTTTTAATTTTAGGTTATGGGATAGGGTTTAATATTAATCATTATATTAATTTAAATAAAACAATAACATATAACTTTAATAATGATGAATTAACCGATTTAAAAGATACTAAAAAAGTATTAGAAATCACTATAAATAACATTAATAATATGGAAACAAATAAATTTACTGAAGAAGAATTAGAAACAATAAAAAATGATTTTTCAATGATAACAGAATATTTAGATGAAATGACATTTTGGAAATTAGAAGGAAAAAAGAAATTAAATATTAATGATTTATATTTATTAAAAGAACAAATTTATTCACTTCCTACTTTAGCTCTTACTAGTTTAATTAAAATAAGAGAAAAATATGTTGCTGATAATTATGAAGAATTTTCTAATAAATTATTTATTATGTTTGAAGTTAATTCTAAAAATGATTTTAATAATTTAGAAGATAGTTATACTAAAAATATTGAATTAGATTTCTCACAAGCAGAAAATTATTTAGTTACTTATATTGAATATGCATCTTATTTAAGTAAGTGGGTAGAAAATTATGGAGGTGATACTAATGCGTAAGTTTTTACTTCCAACCGAGTTATTAGTAATGTTTACTGGTGTGTTATGTTTATGTTTATCTTTTTATGGATTTGAATATTTAAATAAAGCACTATTCATACCAATTATTTTAGTATTAGTAATAGATGTATTTATAATATTATATAATTTAATAACAAAAAGAAAAGAAAATAAAGTAAGTGAAATAATGCATATTTCTTTCTATTTATATATAATTCTTATTTATGTAAGATTGTTCTTTGATAAAAATATGTTATATGTTGATAGTGTTTTATCAACGAGAGATGCTTTCTTAAACACTAAACTTATGACAATATTACTAGGTATAATAAGTTTAACTCTATATCAAGTATTAATTCAATTAGAAAAAAAGAAGAAAAAGTAAAAAAAACTTGTATTTTTCTATTAAATATGTTAGAATTAATAACGTGTAATCCGCTGTCACTATATTTTTAGATATGATTACAGGTATAAAAAAAGGAGTGAGACTGATGAATTTAGTAGAAAAAATTACTAAAAAACAAATACGTAATGATTTACCTGAATTCCGTGTTGGTGACACTATTCGTGTTGGTGTTAAAATCGTTGAAGGAAATAAACACAGAGTTCAAGCTTTCGAAGGATTAGTTATGGCTATCCAAGGTCGTGGTATTGGTAGAACTTTTACTGTTCGTAAAGTATCAGGTGGTGTTGGGGTTGAAAGAACATTCCCAATGAATAGTCCAGTTATTGATACTATTGAAGTTGTTCGTACTGGTAAAGTTCATCAAGCTAAATTAGGTTATATTAGAGATCTAGTTAGTACACCAAGAATCAAAGAAAGAAATAAAAATCAAGCAAAAGAAAATAAATAAGACGTATTCGTCTTATTTTTTTGAAAGAGGGGATAAAATGAAACTATTTAAAGAAATTTTACCATATTTATTAATAATAATTATAGTTATAATTATTAGAACATTTATTATTACACCAGTTCGTGTAAATGGTGATAGTATGGAACCAACATTAATTGATAAAGAAATAGTTTTATTAAAAAAATATGATAAGAAATATAATCGTTTTGATATAGTTGTTTTTAATGATGAAAGAGGACATCTAATAAAAAGAATAGTTGGTTTACCTGGAGAAACTTTATATTATAGTAATAATAAATTATTTATTAATGGTAAATATGTAAAAGAAGATTTCTTAAGTTCGAATGAAGAAACCTATGATTATGAATTAGATACTGTTATACCAGAAGGGTACTATTTTGTAATGGGGGATAATCGTGACAATTCAACAGATAGTAGAATAATAGGTTTAGTGCCTAGTGAAGATATATTGGGAACAACTAGTTTTGTTTTATATCCATTTAATCGTTTTGGAAATATTTAAACTCACCTAACAAGTGAGCTTTTTTGACAATTAAAAATGTTATACTATAAATAGTGGAATAATACATTAACATATTGGACTGCAACACCATATAGTGGCTCTAATGCGTGGCACGTGTACAATGACGGAGATGTGTATAGCGATTATTTTTCCACTGAGTACGGCGTTCACACAGTTATAAATATTGATCCAAATGTACAAATATTATCAGGCAATGGAACATTTAATAGTCCATACCAAATATAGTAATATTAAAAGATAAAAATGTTAATTTATTATCTTTTTTGTTAATAAATTTAAATTATATAAAAATAATGATATAATATAAATCGATTTTTATTAATTAATGAATGAAAGTATATTATTAACTATTTTAATATAAAAATTTTATTATGATCTTATAGAATAAAATGAAGTTAAAATTAATTATAATAGAGTAGATTATACAGAGAAATATAATTTTTATAAATTGTTTTAGTTATCTTAAATGACTTAAAATAATTAACAGAATAGATTATTTTTGTTTTTTTATGAAAAAATAGAGAGGTGTAAGAAATTGAATAATAAAGTTACTACTATTATGAATGTAAACGAAAATGAAATTAGAATTATGAGGGTAGGAAATGAGAATTATATCTCATTAACAAATTTAGCAAGATATAAAAACTTTAAGGAACCGTTTTAGTAGTGTATTAGAGTAAATGCTATATGTATTAATAAAAAAGGAGGCAAGAATGGAAAAAATTGGAGATAAATATACTGATAATATTTTTGAAAATATAAAAAACTTAGATGAAAATGGAAATGAATATTGGTACGCTAGAGAACTTTCGAAGATTTTAGAATATAGAGATTGGAGAAATTTTTTAAAAGTTTTAAGCAAAGCCAAAGAAGCTTGCAAGAATTCTGGATTTAATGTAGATGAACAACTTGTTGAGTTCAACAAGTTGTCGAAAAGAAACAATAATGCTATTGTTAATATAAAAGATTATAAATTGTCAAGATATATGTGTTATTTGATAGTACAAAATGCTGATCCAAGTAAAGAAGTTGTTGCATTAGGGCAAACATATTTTGCTATTCAAACAAGAAAACAAGAAATAACAGAACAAGAGTATGATTCTTTATCAGATGATGAAAAAAGATTTTATCAAAGAAAGTTAACAAAACAAGGTAATTATACCTTACAAAAAGTTGCTTTATCTTCTGGAGTTAAAAATATGGCTGAATTTCATAATGCTGGATATAAAGGTTTATATAATGGTGAAACTGCAGATGATATCTTTAAAAGAAAGAAATTGCGCTATAGAGAAGATATTTTAGATAATATGAATGAGGATGAATTAATTGCTAATTTATTTAGAATAAATCAAACTAAACAAAAACTTTTAAAAGATAATGTACATGGAGAAAAAGAAGCAAAAGAGTTACATTATGAAGTAGGGAAAAAAGTAAGACGTGCTATTGCAGATATTGGTGGAATGATGCCAGAAGAAATGCCAACACCTAAAAAGAGTTTAAAAGAACTAGAAAGAGAAAAGAGACAATTAGAAAATAAGGATAAAAAGTTACTAGAAGAAGTTAAATAATATTAAAATTAGTATTTTATTTAAACAAAAATGAGAATAATTAAATAATATTAATTTTAATTTCGTGGAATCACACAGAATTAAAAATGAATCCCCTAAAAAATTATTTACAATGTTACCAAATCAATGGTATATGAGAGTAAATACTAAAGATTTAAGAAAGTATAGTATTGGAACATTTGCTCACTCAGATATTGCTTTAGAATTTGCTTCATGAATTGTTAATTTATTTAATAATCTTTTTTTCTATATAATATTGTTTGTTTAATAAAAATGTTTTATAATAGATATGGTGATGATATGAAACGAGGATTTACATTAGTAGAATTATTAGTAGTTATTTCTATATTAGGATTACTTGGATTAATAATTGGTTATTCAGTTACTGAAGCAATTTTTAATGTTAGAAAAGATACATCAGAAACGTTAAAGAAAAATATAATTGCTTCATCTAAAAATTGGGCAGCTGACAATATTTATTTATTACCTGAAGTAGGTGATACCATCGTTTTAACACTTCATGATTTAATGATAGGTGGATATATGGAAGGTGATTCTAATAATCAAATTCGTGATACTAAAGATTCTAAATATATTTCAAAATTAAATACTTTAATCACAATAAAAAATAATAATGGTGATTATGAATATAGTTTAGATTTAAAATATGGTGAAGATAATGTAAATTTAAAAGCTCCTGCAATTATATTATTAGGAGAAAAGAAAATGACTGTTACTGGAACTTTTACTGATCCAGGTGTATATGCATATAATTATAATGGTGATGAACTTGGTTCAGTAACTAAAAAAATAGTTGATCAAAATGGTGTTATTGTGGGTTCTATTACAACTGCAGGAACATATACTATCACGTATACAGTTACTGATTCTAATGGAACTTCGTCAATTAAGAGAACTGTTGTAAAAAAATAAGTAAAAGATATTTATTTTTTGAAAAAATTATGGTAAAATATAATAAGATATGGTATTGGAGGAATAAATATGGGTTTAAATATAAAAAAATGGATAGCTTCAGATGAAGAAGTATTTGGTGGAAGTGGAAGAGAAGACTCTTATTATAATAATACCCCAGAAGAAGCTTTAGATGAAACAAATGGTGGAACAAGAATGATTTTAATTGAACCACGTGCTTATTCTGAAGCTCAACAAATCGTTGATCATTTAAAAAATCGTAATACTGTTGTTGTTAACTTAAAAAGAGTTACTGGTGATCAAGCTAAAAGAATAGTAGATTTTTTAAGTGGAACTATTTATGCGATTGGTGGCGATTTACAAAAAATAGGTGGTGGAATATTCCTATGTACTCCAAATAATGTAAATGTTCAAGGTAAGATTACTGATGAAACTGAAGGTAAAGATATTCATGATAATACCGATATTAATATAGAATGGTAATTTAGTGTTGAAATAAAAGGGAAAGAGTGTTATAATATATTACAACTCTTAGTTGTGTGTGTGAGGTGAATTTATGGAGAAGTTTAATCGTACACTTCGCGGCTATGATCCTGTTGAGGTTAACCAATTTTTAGATCAAGTTATAAAAAAGGTTGAAAATATGGTTATGGAATTAAATAGGAAAAATGAAGAAATACGTATACGTGATGAAAAAATAAAGAAATTAGAGCATAAAGTAAATCACAATGAAGAAAATGAAAAACTAAAAAAAGAAATTAGAGAATTAAAAGAACGTATTTCACGTTATGAGAGAACTGAAGAAACATTTAATAAAGCTATAATTATGGCTCAAAAAACTTCAGATCAAATGCGTATGGCTGCTCATAAAGAAAGCGAAGTTATTGTTGATAATGCAAAGAAGAATGCAACTCGTATTGTTAATGAAGCGTTGTTGCGTGCTGAAAAAACTGAAGCAGAAGCAAATAATTTGCGTCACAATATTACTAAATTTAAACGTAGATTAAAATCTATTGTTGAAGCACAACTAGAAGTTATAGAAGAAATAGATGAAGTAGAATTATAAAACAAAAGATAGAGACGGTTTATTAATTAGTTTATAGAGAGTTCATGGTGGGTGGAAATGAACAATGAGGTAATAAACAAATCACTCTTGATGTGACTATGAAGATAGTTCCGGGTTTGCACGTTAAGCAATTGAGTTAGAGTTAAATCTATAAATTAAGGTGGTACCACGAATGTTTCGTCCTTATGTTTATAGATTTTTTTTATTAGAGAGAGGATTGATAATATGGATTATAAAGATAGTTTATTGATGCCAAAGACAGATTTTCAAATGCGTGGTAATTTACCAGAGAATGAAGTTAAACAACGTAAACTTTGGGAAGAAATGGATTTATATAACAAAGAATTAGAAAAGAATAAAGATGGGGAACCTTATATCTTACATGATGGTCCACCATATGCAAATGGAGATATTCATTGTGGTCATGCTCTTAACAAAATTTTAAAAGATTTTGTTAATCGTCATAAAATGATGATGGGGTATAAAGTAACATATATTCCAGGTTGGGATACACATGGTCTTCCAATTGAAACAGCTATTACTAAAACTGGGGTGAATCGTAAAGAAATGTCTAAAGCTGATTTTCGTAAACTTTGTTATGAATATGCTTTAGAACAAGTTAATAAACAAAGAGAAGGATTTAAATCTTTAAATGTAATTGGTGATTGGGAACATCCTTATATTACTTTACAAAAAGAATTTGAAGCTAGACAAATTGAAGTATTTGCTAAGATGGCTAAAAAAGGTTTAATTTTCAAAGGATTAAAACCAGTTTATTGGTCTCCATCTAGTGAAAGTGCTTTAGCTGAAGCTGAAATTGAATATAAAGATCGTAAAGATCCATCTATTTTTGTGGCTTTTCCAGTAGTAGAAGGAAATGATGTTGTAAAAGTAGGGGAACAATTAGTAATTTGGACTACTACACCATGGACTTTACCTGGTAACTTAGGTATTGCTGTTGGTGAAGGGTTTAATTATGCTAAAGTAAAAGTAAATGATACAATTTATATTGTTGCAAATGATTTAGTAGATAGTTTAGCTCATGATTTTAATTGGGAAAATTATGAAGTAGTAGAAGTTATTTCTGGAACATCTTTTGATGGTGTTAAATACAAACATGTATTTATGGATCGTACTTCACCAGTAATTGTTGGTTACCATGTAACACTTGATGCTGGTACTGGTTTAGTTCATATTGCTCCAGGATATGGTGCTGATGACTTTATTATTGGAAAACAATATGATTTAGGATTAATTAATGGTGTTGATGATCAAGGTGTATTAAATGAAGATTCTGGAGAATTTAAAGGATTATTCTTTGAAGATGCTAATAAAGCAGTTGTACAAAAATTAGATGATTTAGGTGTTTTATTAAAATTAAAATTTATTACTCACTCATATCCACATGATTGGCGTACAAAAAAGCCAGTAATTTTCCGTGCTACTGCACAATGGTTCTGTAGTATTGATAAAATTCGTGAACAATTATTAAATGAATTAGATAACAATGTTGAATTCCATACACCATGGGGTAAAAAACGTTTATATAATATGATTCGTGATCGTGGTGACTGGTGTATTTCTCGTCAACGTGTATGGGGAGTACCAATTCCAATTTTCTATAATGAAGATGGAAGTGAAATTGTTGATTATGATGTAATGATGCATGTTGCAGAATTATTTAGAGAATATGGTTCAAATGTTTGGTTTGAACGTGAAGCAAAAGATTTACTTCCAGAAGGTTATACTAATCCAGCTAGTCCAAATGGTAAATTCACTAAAGAAGAAGATATTATGGATGTTTGGTTTGACTCAGGTTCTTCACATACTGGAGTATTAGTTGAACGTGGACTTTCATATCCAGCTGATATGTATTTAGAAGGATCAGATCAATATCGTGGATGGTTTAACTCATCATTAATTTGTGGTGTAGCAGTACATGAAAAGAGTCCATATAAAAAATTAGTTTCTCATGGATTTGTATTAGATGGTAAAGGAAACAAAATGAGTAAATCATTAGGTAATACTGTAGATCCATTAAAACTAGTAAGATTACATGGAGCAGATGTACTACGTCTTTGGGTAGCAAGTGTTGACTATACAGAAGATGTTCGTATTAGTGATGAATTAATTGCGCAAGTAAAAGAAAGTTATCGTAAAATTCGTAATACATATCGTTTCTTACTTGGAAACTTATTTGACTTTAATCCAAATGATGATAGTGTTAAATTTGATGATATGTATGAATATGATAAATATATGATGGTTAAATTAAATGAAGTAACTAAAGAAATTTTAGCTGCTTATGAAGATAATAATTATCAAGAAATTTATAAGATTGTAAATAACTTTGTTTCATTCACATTATCTAATTTCTATTTAGATTTTACTAAAGATATTCTTTATATTGAAAAAGCAGATTCTAAAGTAAGAAGAAGTGTTCAAACTGTACTTTATAATACTTTAATGAATTTAATTAAATTACTTGCACCAATCTTACCATATACAAGTGAAGAAGTTTATAGACATGTACCTGGTCTTAAATTAGAAAGCGTTCATTTAGAACGTATGCCAGAAGTACTAAGTTATGAGAATGCTATAGAAATCTTAGAAAAATGGAATGTATTCTTTGAAGTAAAAGATGATGTTTATAAAGCATTAGAAGAAGCTCGTAATGAAAAATTAATTGGTAAGGGATTAGAAGCTAAAGTATATTTACACGTATCTGGTAAATATAAAGAAGTTATTGATTCTTTAAAAGATTCATTAAAACAATTATTAATCGTTTCTGAAGTAGTACTTACTGATGAAGAACTTCCAAAATATAATGTATCTCATGTTAAAGTAGAAAAATTTGTTGGACATAAATGTGAAAGATGTTGGAACTACTTTAATGAAGATGAAATGGAAGGGGATATCTGCCATAGATGTGCAGGTGTAATAAAATAACACACTATTCAAAAGTGTGTTTTTTGTTTTTTATAAATTCTTTTAATATTTTAGTTAAAGCACGTTTTTCAATACGTGAAACATAACTTCTAGAAATACCTAATTCTTTAGCAATTTCTTTTTGCGTTACTTCTTTTTTATTATTTAAACCATATCTTTTATTAATAATTAATTTTTCTTTATCTGTTAAAACATTAAAATATTCTTTTAATAACATAATATTATTTTTATTATGAATTTCTAAAGCATAATCTGGACTTGGTGTTTTTAAAATATCTAAAATAGTTATTTCATTTCCTTCTTTATCAAAACCAACACCTTCATTTATACTTATATTTTTATTATTTTTTTTATCATTTCTAAAATGCATAAGAATTTCATTTTCAATACATCTAGCACAATAAGTAGTAAGTTTTGTATTATGTTTATTAGAATAGCTATCTATTCCTTTAATTAAACCTATTGTACCAATACTTATTAGATCATCTGAATCATCTTTCCTATGTTCATATTTCTTTACTATATGGGCAACTAAACGTAAATTATGTTCTATTAATATATTTCTAGCTTCTTTATCTCCTAATCTAAATTTTTCAATATATTTTTCTTCATCTTCTTTGGATAATGGATCTGGAAAAACATTATTTGAATAAGCAGCTGTAAAAAAATTAAAATCCTTAAATAACTTCTTTAACCAATCTAACATAAATCACTTCCTCAATATAAATATATGTGATAAAAATTAGAACATACAAAAAAAGGAATTTGATTATTCCTTTTCATCTGTTCCTGGCGTCCCAGGAATTACAGGTTCTTCTGGATCTGGGTCCGGTTCTGGTTTTGGTTCAGTTGGCTCTGTTGGTTTTTCATCTTTATCTTCCCCAGTATCTGGTTTTTGTGTATTGTTGTTTGAAGAATTGTTATTTGATGAGTTATTATCAGTTGATGGTTTTGAACTTGCAACTTTCTTAACAACTGTAATAGTCATACTGTTAATATATTTAACATCCATTCCAGCTGGAGTAGATTGACTAACAACTTGACCATCAGTACCAACACTTTGTTCAACATATTTAACTGATACGTTAAATCCATGAGCATTTCCATAAGCAATAGCTTTTGATTTATCGTAACCAATAAATGATGGTAATATAGCTATACCAGATTCATTATATTCACCTTTACCAATTACTGTTTCTTCGTAAGGTGTATCAACATTGAAACTAAAGTTTTTAATAATAGTTGGTTCTTCTAATCCTAAATTTATTTTCATAGCTGTTGTAACATCTTTTAAACTTCCTTCATAAGCAACAAAGTTATAAAGATTCATTCTTGTTCCTTGACCATCTATTTGGCTATAGTCATAAATATATTGATCATAACCACTTATATATAATCTTTGCATTGTAAGTAAATCTTCAATTGGCATATCTTGTGATTTACTAGCAATATCTTTAGCAACATCGTATAAAGATAAAATTTCTGATGTTGACATATTTGTTTCCAT
Source organism: uncultured Bacilli bacterium (assembly GCA_944363775.1). Classification (GTDB taxonomy): domain Bacteria; phylum Bacillota_I; class Bacilli_A; order RF39; family UBA660; genus Pelethosoma. Next base: position 18,810 of record CALVVE010000003.1, read on the forward strand.
ATTATTACTTAATGTAGCAAGTAAATCTTGAATAGTATCAACACTTCTTATTTCTTTTACCTTATTCATTAATCCTTTAACAACTAATTGTTGATTTTGACCACGTACAAAGTCATTAACTGTTTTTCTATGACGTGATAGGGCAAGTGCTTGTTCACCATTTAAGTGTTGATATCCTGGACTTAAACAAATTTGATTGTTCATGTTACGATCACTATCTTGTTCACAGAATTCAATAGGGACATCAACATCAATGCCACCTAAAGCATCAACTAATTTTACAACACCTTTAAAGTTTATTTTGGCATAATAATCAATATCAATTCCAGTCCAATTAGAAATTGTATTAATCATACATTCTTCACCATACCAAGCTGCATGTGTAATTTTGTTTTCGCGGTTGTTTTTAAAGCAAGCAATAGGTACATAAGTATCACGAGGAATACTTAAAATAGTAGTATTTAATGTATCTGGGTTAAATGTTAATAACATTAAGGCATCACCATTAAATGAAGCACCTTTAATATTTTCAAGTTCTGAATCAACACCCATTAATAATACTGTAAATGGTTCTGTAATTTTACCACCAGTACTACTATTTTTATTTTCAACTTTTTTATCTTTAGTATAAATAATTTTTGTTTCATCTGCTATATTTTCAAAACCTTCAAGATTTTTAAATAAAACTGTATAATTAGTAGGTAAGAAAATATAATCAATTTCTTTTTCATATAAAGCAGTTAATAGTTCAATATAACTATCATATTCAACTTTTTTTACTTTTAAATTTTCCTCTTTTATTATTTCATTAGGAATTTGATATCCATCAACACTTTTTTCATCATTTAAAATTCCAATTTTAGAATTACCTAAATCTTTAATATCTTCAACTTTATTATCTTTTAAAGTAACAATACTACTTGAATAACTAGTAGTTGAAGTTGTAAAGTTATTTAAACTTCCATAAGCTTTAATTATTTGATATCCTAAATAATTCGTTCCACCTATATATAAAATACTTATAATAATAAGTGGAATATAGAATGTTTTTTTATTCTTATAAAGTGATTTAATTAAAAATAAGATTAATAAAATTAAAATAATTATAAATATTCCACTACCAATTAATCTTAAAGTATTTTCAATACCAGTTAATAAAGATATAGAATAGAGTAATACTCCAGTTCCTATAATAAGTCCTAAAATTAATAAATTTATTACTAAAAACATTATTGTATTTTTCTTCATTAAGCTAAAATATTTTTTCATAAGTCCTCCTTATTTTTTAACTATATAACATTATACCCCATTTTAAATTTTTTTTAAAGTAATATGTGATAAATTATAAAATTAATATGTCAAATTTTAAATAATTGTTATGATTGTAACAAACATAAAAAGATATAGTAAAAAAATAGTTGATTTTTGTGTATAAATTTTAAAAAAAATAATATAATTTATTAAAAGTATTGATAAATAAATTAATATTTGTTATAATTTAATTACTTACGGGTCTATAGCCAAGTGGTAAGGCATGGGACTGCAACTCCCTGATCGTTGGTTCAAATCCGACTAGGCCCTCCATAAAGAAATATCTCGAAATATTCGAGTTTAAATATAACTAACTTAGAAATGAGTTAGTTTTTTGTTATAAAAAATAGGTTAATTACAATTGTATAATCAACCTATATTTTTTCTTATTATCTAATTCTTCTACCAATTTCATCTATATTTTCAATATCTTCTTCTTGATTTTGTTTTAATATTTCATGATGTTTTAGGATCCTATCAACTTCATATTCATCTAATCCATATTTTTCCATAATAATCTTTTTTCGTAATTCATTTTCTACTTCTTCTTGATTATTATTTTCTATAATAGGAGTAGGGGCTTTAGAAACTAATAAATCAAATTCTTTATCAACTTCTAATTTCATAGTTCGCCAAGTTTTTATATCTAATTTTCCATCATCATATAATTTATCAATTTTTTTACGAATCAAACTTTGTTCATTTCTTAATGTTAATTTATCTTTTAAGTTCATATTTTTATTAATATTTAAATTATTTTTAAAAACATCATTATTATTAAAATTTCCGGTTATTTTAATTGAAAATAATTTTTCAATTAATTCAATAATTTGTTTATGATTTTGTTTATCTTGTATATTAATATCGTTTGAAATATTTTTTATAGATTCATTAAGTTTTTCAATTTCATTATTTATTCTGCTTTTTTCTTGTAATAAACTAGATAATTTTTCTTGATATGATGAAATTAAATTATCTTTATTATCTAATTTTAATTTTTCAATTTGTTTTGTAATTAATATTGATTTAGATTGTAATAATTTTAATTGTTCATTATATTTGGTATTATTGGAGTTTTCTTGTTTTTCGTTATTTATAATTAAACAACCATTTTCATTTATTGGTAAATTAATTGTTGAATTATTAACTTTTGTATTTTCTAACAGTGAAATCATGTTATTATATAATCCTTTATTTTTATGATCATATAAGATTTCACTTTTCCCTTTAAAAGCTGATATAGGATGATTATTAAATAAACTTGCAACAAATATTTTTCCATTTTTTGTTGAAATTATAAATTGCTCTTGTTTTTTAACAAATTCATAAAACATTTTATGTTGATCGTTTTTACTCATATTTAAATAATTTTGTTTTGCATAATATTTTAAAGCAAATTCTTGAATTTGTTTTTCAGTTAACTCATCATCTATATCAAATTCATTACTTTGTTTATATTGATTAATAATATTGTTAATTTGTTCTAGTGATAATGTTGTCGAAAGATTTTTTGAATATTCATATAACATTTTATTTTCTAAAAAATTTTTATTATATTTTGAAAAAATTATTCCACTTTCTAAATTACCTAAAGATTTTGAGTTAATTGCTCCAATCTTTGAATCTAAAGATGTAACACCAATATATTCAAATAGATTTATATTTTTTATATTTTCTATTTTTGTAGGATTACCTAAAATTTCAATTTCATTATCATATATAGCAACATATATTGTTGAAGTTTTATTACTATTAATTATTGGTAAAGAAATTTTTTCAATTCTTTTTAATCCATTTTTTACTGCAAATTGTGATATTGCTTTAATATCATCTTTTGTTGTATTAGAAAAATATTTTGCTATTTCTTTTTGTTTTTCTAGTTCTTTATTTTTCCATTTTTTAAAATCAATATTATTCATATCTAATTCAATTTTATTATTTCCAATTTCTAAAAGGTAAATACCAGTATTTGCATTCCAAGTAGCTGAATAACTTCCAATATAATTATATAATTTTCTATTTTTATCTATAGCAATTTTACGACCACCAATATTAAATTCATATATATCATTATTTTCATATGTGTTAAGATTTTCAATAATTTTTCTATATTCTTTTAATTTGTTTTTTAAATTATCTACTATTGGAGTATCTTTAAGACCTAAATTGGAAATTAAAAAATCATCCATTTTATTAATAAAATTTCTTATGTATATATTATCTGGTGATGGTCTTTGCATTAAAATGTTTAATTTTGATGTATATTCATCAAATGATGATATAAGGTGTTGTTGAATTTTTGATTCAATTATATTTCTTTGTGCTTCAATATATAATTCATTGTTGATTGCCCCATATATATTAACAGGATTATTAGCCCATTTCTTTTGATATCTTTCAACACTAGTAACAAAATTGTTCCAAGCACTAGCTCCATATCCTTTTGCATCTATTTCACCTTTTAAAAACAAACTATAATTATTAACTTTATTACATAATAAATTAGCAAATTTCATCATTTGTACTTGTGGTTCATATGAATTACTATATGGATACATTTGTTTAGTTAACATTTCAGTTAATGCCTCATTAATAAATCCACCATTTCTTATTACAGCTTCAGATAAGTTATTATTAATTAATCCACGCATAACAAGAAAGTGAATGAATTCATGGCATAGTGTTGCATCTAAACTCCAATCATTTTTTTCAATACTTGAATTTATACATATTTTTTTTCCATCACTAGTATAATAACCGAATGTACCTTTTTGTATTTCATCAACCATAAGAATACTTAAATTTTTAGAATTATCAGGATTTAATAAATATTCATTAAAAAAAGCTTGATAATCTCTTTGTTCAGTATATCCATTAGCATTAAAGTATTCTTGAATGGTATTCATTACTCTTTTAAAACTTTCAATTAATCTAGGATCAATATTTATTTTTGACATATTTTCATCTGTTATTAAATTTAAAAAACTTTTATCTTTCATATTCCACCTCTTGTTTTAAATAATAAAGTTTATTTTCTAATATTATTATAGCATTGTTTTGTATTAAAAAAAATAAAAAATTAAAATTTAAAAGAATATTTAAAACTTTATATAATTATTATATTGTAAATAGAAACAAAAAAGAGATTAAATTACTAATCTCTAAACTGTAAATAACTTTAATAAAATATCATGTTTTTATTATGTTATTTTATTGAAACAATTATTATATATTTGTCTTTTAATAACTAAATTTTTTTATACCAAAATCCTATGGAATCTTCTGTTTTGAATCCGGCACTATTATAAACTTTTTTACGCCAATCATAAGAGTTAATATAAGCGTTTTCTATTTTCATATCTTTTAGTCTATTAATAACACCATATAACATTTGTTTGGCAAATCCTTTTTGACGATATTTTTTTCTTGTACTTACCGGTTCTATGAATGCAGTACTAGTTTCTCTATCGACATAACAAAAGCAATATGAACATATATCTCCATCATCAGTTATAATCATACTTTCAAAACTATCTTTAAAGAATTGAGAATTTTTTCTTCCTTGATAGGATAGAGAACCTTCTTTTGGAGTTGAGGTTAAATCTCCATTATCATCTTCAGGATGAAAGCCATAATGACATGCAGTATATTTTTTACCATCTTCAATGTTTTCACCATATACTTGTTTGAATCCTTTTGGTAATTCAATTACATAATTAGTTTCTAATGGATGTTGTACATTATCAAAATCTCCAGCAACATCTCTTTTATATCCTCTTTTTAATAATTCTTCTTGTTGATTTTTTAAACTATCATGAGAAACAACTAAAAAGTTTATTTTTCCATCTTTTTCTTTTTTAAATAATGGTCTTAATTCTTTTTCACCTAAATCTAACATGATATTAAAAATATCTTCATAACCTTTTTTTATGCAAGTATTAAATGAGTCTCCATCCGGAACAACTATTCCAATTATATTATTTGAATCATCTTCAAATAAATATGTGTAGTCTGAATTTCTATGTTTTCCTCTTTCATCGTGATATAAAACATCAATTCTATATATTAAATCATCAAATCTTTGAGGTAACCAAGATAACATATTTTTGTTTTCTTTATAATTATTTCGTAAAAAATCAATTACTTTATTGTAATCTTCAATTTTATTAAATTTCTTTATTTTCATAATAATCACTTCCTATACTAAATTTATAATAATTATTAATTTATTTGTTTATATTGTTTTGCTTTTATTTTCTAAATAATTTTTTATATAAACAAAACCATTATTCATTTTATCTTCGGTAGAAATATTTTCACTATATAGTTTTCTTAGCTTGTCCATGATTAAATTATTTCCATCATATAATTCATAAAAACTATCATAACCACGTTCTATAAAAATATTTCCAAATATATTTGAAAAAGGTTTGTTATTTAATATTGGGTCAGTAACCATTTCACTATATTGCCAAGTTATATATGGTGAGTCATATTCTCTTCTTGATGTTTTAGGATGAATTTGTTTCCATTTGTGAAACCACATAAAATGTAGTGTTTCATGGGCTATTGTTTCAATTACTTGGTTATTTTCTATGTTTATACCAAGAGAAAATGAAAAACTATCTAAATATCTTGGAAAAACTGGAATTAAACCAATTGTACATTCAATAGAATCAATGTTAGGCCAATCAATATTAAAATAATCTGACAACATATTAAAATAAATATCATTATATTTTTTCCAAATATTATTATATCTCTTTATTTCATTCTTAATTTTTTCATGATATTTATTATAATCATTTGTAACTACTTCTTCGATTTTATTATAAACATCTTCTTTAGATAAATCATTTTGTATTTTAGCAAGTTCTGGGAAATGTTCAATAGTATATTTATGAACATCTAAAGATTCATTATTATTATAATATGCCCATTTTATTAAACTAATATTTTCTTGCAGTGTCATTTTTCTAAATTTAACTTTTGGTATCATTTTATCAACTTCAATTACCTATATTATAACATTGAATATAAAATTTTTTTAATCTATTTTAAAATTCAAGTAAACATAATTATCCATATTATACTTTAAGTTTTTATCTATACACTTCTTAGAAATTAAACAAATATTAGAAATTCTTTTATTGTTTACAAGTGGATCAATATAACGAATCTTAGCTTTTTGTTTTACATAATAAACATTCTTAGGTAATTCATTAGAAGAATGAATTCTTTTTGCTTTTCGCCAAATATTAAATATTTTAGAATATTTAGAATTTTCAATTATTTTTATAATATCTTTTTCTTTCAAGTCATATAAATCATTTTTAGTAATTATATTTTCTTCATTTAATTCTTTAATAATATCAGCAATTAACTGCATAGAATATCTCGTTTTATCATCACGATACATAATAGAAAGTTTACTAGTAAGTTGTACAAATTTACGAGCTATCTTTTTTGTTTTAAAAGAAAGTTCTGGGGTATTATCTTCATTTATATTTATTGTAATATCATTGTAAAATTCTTTTATATCATTTAAATCTAAAAGATTATGTACAAGTAAAGCATTTGATAAAGAGTATTCAAGTCGATCAGCAGCTAATCTTGGTATATCATTATCAGCAATAGGATAAATGTGATAATTATCTATTTCAGATAATAAAATATTATCTTCTTTTAATAAAGACATAATTTCTTTAGAATTCTTTAATATATCGTGTGTTAAATCTTCTGTTGATTCTTGAGTAATATAATCACCATTTAAAAAGTCAATACAATGTTTAAATACAGGTGTTGCAATATCGTGAAATAAACCGGCTAAAGTTTGCTTTTTATCATGAGTAAAATGCCAAATTATTAAAGCAACTGCAATCGAATGGTCAAGACTTGAATAAAAATAATTATTATCAAATAAATCAGAGTATATAGTACCACATGTTACACTTATATATTGTTGTTTTAATAATTCTTTGGTATTAATGTATTTAATTAACCAATTTGGAAAGCTTGGTTCTAATACTTCAAAATATTTTAAAGTTTTTTTATTAATTTTATTTAAATAATTCATAATCTTCCTCACTATATAATTTAATCCATCCTAATTCTAAATAATTCGTTATTTCATCATAACAAAATAATTCTTTACTAGGTTTTTGTAATAAATAAATTTCTATATTTTTATTATTATTTAAGTTTTGTATCAAAGCATAATTTAGTTCTGAAAAACAGTTTGCTCCAATATAACCTTTAATATTGTTTTTATCCCCATTTGCTAAAAATAGTATATCAGTATTATCTATAGATTTATAAAAATTACTATATAAATTAGATAATTCTTTTAATAAATTTTTTTTATTAATTTGCTTTGGATAATCAATTACTTCAAAATTTTTATTAGTAAAATAATCTTTCCAATAATTTATTGTTTTTTGCATAGAACTACTTCCTGAAATAACTATTTTCTTCATATAATCACCAAATTAATTATACTATAATTTATTTTTTATTAAAATATGTTTTCTTGTATAAATTACAAAAATAGTATATAATATTGATATTCTTGAGGAAAAAAACTATTTATATATAATATTTAGGAAGGTGATATAATGGGGTTAGTTATTACGTTTGGTTTAGGGATATTTATTTTAATAGGGGCTATGCTTGTCTTTATCTTTAAAAATAGTACTAAATTGATTGAATTTTCAATTGGTATTGCTTTTAGTATTATGTCATTATTATTAATATTTGAAATAGTACCAGAAGCATATGAATTATTAGGAGATAGTGTTAATAAAGCTTTAACTTATGGAATTTTAGTAATGGGTGTTATTATTGGTTTTGTTGTTTTAAAGATACTTGATATTTTTATTCCAGATCATGAACATAAAGAACATGATGATCATGAAGATAAAGAAGTTAAAAATAATTTATATCACATTGGTATAGTTGCTAGTATTGCTATTATTTTACACAATATTATTGAAGGTATGGCTTTATATGGAGCAGTTACTAGTTCGGTTATTACAGGTATTTTAATGTGTTTAGGAGTAGGACTTCATAATATTCCTTTAGGAATGACTATTACTTCAACTATGTATCACTCTAAAAAAGATTTAAAAAGAACAATTTTATTACTAATTCCTGTTGTACTTTCAACTTTCTTTGGTGGATTATTAATGTTTATATTTAGTAAAGAATTATTAAATAATTTAGTGCTTGGGGTACTTCTTAGTTTAACTAGTGGAATGTTAGTATATATTATTACATTAGAGTTATTTCCACATATTAAAGAAGCTCACAATAAAAAAAGTGCTTATATGGGATTTTTACTTGGAATTATTTTCTTTTGTGTAAGTATGTTTATTGGTTAAAAGTTTTAGCTAGTTATGTCGAAAGTAAGGATTTGTTATTAGAAAACTGATATATTTTAAGTAGAGGTGATTCTAATGACTATCCAAGATCATATTGATATAATTTTTAGTGATATGATTGAGAATGTTAGTTATTTAAAAGTAATTTCACATTTATGTGAAGATAATATTGAAAAAGTAAATTGACAAATTACTTTTTTTTTGAGAAAATATACATGTATTGGATAAAAAGGAGGCATTTGTATGTATCAAGAAAGATTAATGTTATCACCAAAAGATATTTTGGAAAAAGAATTTAAAATTGATACAAGAGGATATCGACCACAAGAAGTGGATAAATATTTAGATATCGTAATAAGAGATTACGAAGAAATGGGTGCAATTTTAAAGGAATTAGACAATGATAAAAAAGAACTAATGGAAGAAAATATTTCTTTAAAGAAAGAACTTCGTGCTTTAAAAACTAAGTTAGAAGTATTAAGTGAAGCTAGTAGTAATGATGGAACAAATGCTGACTTACTTAGAAGAGTATCTAATTTAGAGAAAATTATTTATGGTAAAGAATAATATTTTGACAAACGCTGCATTCTTTGTAATGTAGAGGAAAGTCCATGCTCGCAAAGTCTGTGATGACTTTAGTGTTCATGTATAGGAAAAAAATAACCTATAGTAGCTTTTTAGCTAACGGCTCTGATGAACCTACGTCTTAGGATATGGTTCTAGGTATAAAAGTGCCATAGTGACGATGCTTATTGAAAGATAAGAGTGGAACGCGGTAAACCCCACGAGCGAGAAACCCAAATTTGGTAGGGGAACCTAAACAAAGAGAATTAAGAATTTTTGTTGGGATCAGAAATGATAGATAAATGTTTGTCGCCTAGTAATAGGAACAGAACATGGCTTATAAAATATTATTTTTTTTGATTATTAAGGTGGTGAATAAATGAAAGAAATTGGTGAACGTTTAAAAGAAACCCGAGAAAGTATTGGTGTTTCAATCGATGAGGCTGCTGAAGATTTAAAGATGCGACCTAAACAGATTGAAAATTTAGAAGCTGGAAATGTAGAAGGTTTTAAGGATGTTTTTTATTTAAAATATTTTATTCGTGATTATGCAAAATATTTAGGATTAGATTATGAAGATATGGTTGATGAATTTAATGAATATTTATTTGATTATACTTCTAAAATATCAGTAAGTGATATAAAAAAAGCCAGAAAAAAATTAAATAAAAAAAATAAAAATAAAAAGCAACAAAAAAGAATTGTATCACCATATACGTTAGAAAGAAAAAAATCATTTTTTATTTCACCTTTTGTTACATATGGAATAATTATTTTATTATTGCTAGTTATTGGATACTGTTTTATATCTTTAATTGGTAGTGATGATTTTATTCCAACAATAGATGATAAAGAAACGAATGTTATTAAGTAGGAGGTTTTATGAATTTACCTAATAAACTTACAATGTTAAGAATTTTTATGGCTTTTGTCATAATTGTATTATTGTTATTTCCGTTTGATGCAGCGGGATTTGAATTTCCATTAATATTTGTTAATGAAGCAATGGTAATAAATGTTAAGTATTTAATTGCTGGGGTATTATTTATTTTAGCTTCACTTACAGATTTTCTTGATGGTTATATTGCACGTAAATATAATATGATAACTGATTTTGGAAAATTAATTGATGCTATTGCTGATAAAGTTTTAGTTAATTCTGTTTTAATTATTTTAAGTGCAACAGGATTTGTACATCCAATTATTACAGTTGTTATAATTGTTCGTGATAGTATTGTTAATTCAATTAAAATGCTTGCAGCTAGTAAAGGTGAAGTAGTTGCAGCTATAAAATCAGGAAAATGGAAAACTGCTTGTTTAATGGTTGGTATTACTTTAACTTTATTCTATAATTTACCATTTGAATTATGGAATTTAAAAGTTTCTGATTTCTTATTAGTTATTGCTGCAGTTTTATCAGTTTTAAGTGGAATTCAATATTATTATATGAATAAACATTTAATATCAAGTAAAAATGAAAAAGAATAATCAAGTAACTTGGTTATTTTTTTGTTAATTTTGTTTTATTTTATTTGTTTTTTGTTATACTATTTAAAGTGTGATTAAAAATATATATTTACGTACAAATGTTCGTAAAAAGTATTGACAATCATAAAAATATAGTATACAATTAATTTGTACGTTAGGAGGGTTAAAATGGCAAAAGCAAGTAATAAGCCAGATGATACTTTAAGTAAAGTTTTATTAGATATAGAAAAACAATTTGGAAAAGGTTCCGTAATGAAATTAGGGGATCATTCAAAAAGAGAAATAGATGTTATTTCAAGTGGGTCATTAATGTTAGATAAATCACTTGGAATAGGTGGTTATCCAAAGGGTAGAATTATTGAAATATATGGTCCTGAATCAAGTGGTAAAACAACTTTTGCATTACATGCGATTGCGGAAGCACAAAAAAGTGGTGGAAGAGCTGCATTTATTGATGCTGAACATGCTTTAGATCCACAATATGCGGCTAAGATTGGAGTTAATATTGATGACTTATTATTATCTCAACCTGATAATGGAGAACAAGCTTTAGAAATTTGTGAAGCTTTAGTTAGAAGTGGAGCTATAAGTATTATTGTTATTGACTCAGTAGCTGCTTTAGTACCACAAGCTGAAATTGAAGGTGAGATGGGGGACTCACATGTGGGATTACAAGCTCGTTTAATGAGTCAAGCTTTACGTAAATTATCTGGTGTTATTAGTAAAACTAATACGATTGCTATATTTATTAATCAATTAAGAGAAAAAGTTGGGGTTATGTTTGGAAATCCAGAAACTACTCCTGGTGGAAGAGCTTTAAAATTCTATTCTTCAGTTCGTTTAGAAATTAGAAAAGGTGAGCAACTTAAGTTAGGTACTGATGTAATTGGTAGTAAAGCCAATGTTAAAGTTGTTAAAAATAAGATGGCGCCACCATTTAAAAATTGTAGTTTAGATATTATGTATGGTGAAGGTATATCTAAGAATGGTGAAATTATTGACTTAGGTGTTGAAGCTGGTATACTTGAAAAAAGTGGCGCTTGGTATGCTTATAATGGTGAGAAGTTAGGTCAAGGAAAAGAAAATGTTAAAGAACTTCTTAAAAATAATGATGGTCTTAGAAAAGAATTAGAAGATAAAGTTAGAGAATTCTATGGAATAAAAAATAATGAAAAATAAGACAAATAAAAAAAGTACAAAATATTGTACTTTTTTAATAACATAATATGGCGGAGTAGGAGAGATTTGAACTCTCGCGCCAGTTGCCCGACCTACACCCTTAGCAGGGGCGCCTCTTCAGCCTCTTGAGTACTACTCCGTGTGCCTACATGTATAATTTTACCTAAATTTACAGCTTATGTCAAGAATATTAGTATTATTTTTAAAAATAATTGTGTTTAAAAATAATTTTTGGTATTATAATATGAATGAATGGTGATGTGTATGAAAAATATTTTCTTATATTTATTAATAACTTTACAAACTTTTTTAATAGTATTTTTTATACTTAGTTTTAATAATTTATCTAAATTAACAAAAGAAGAAGAAAAGTATAAAGAATCTTATGTAGATTATGAAGAAAAATTAAAAAAAGAACAAGAAACTAAAGATAGTTTGAATGAAGAAATTAACAATTTGAATAGTGAATTAAATAATAAACAAGAGTTAAATAAAAATTTAAATAGTGTAGTTGATATGAATAAAAAGCGTAAACAAAGTTTAGAAGAGAGTGTAAATAAATAGTATGAATGAGTGGAAACGTTTAGTTTATGTATTATTAATATTATCTTGTATTTTATTTATATCACTTAATACTTATGTTTATTATTTAACTATTGAAACTAGTTCAAATGTAACTTATTTAAAGAAAGAAACAAAAAAGTTAAATGATTTAAAAGAAGAAAATAAAAAATTATTAGAGAAAAAAAATAATATTGAAAAAGATGTACAAAAAAGCGATGAAGAAAATAAGAAAATTGAAAGTGAAATTAGTACTTTGGAAAAAGAAATTAAGGATCTAGAAAGCAAAGTTAATTCTTTGAATAAACAAAATAGTAGTAAAACAGTTTACTTTACTTTTGATGACGGACCTTCACCAAGAACAGAAGAAATATTAAATATTTTGGATAAATATCACGTTAAAGCAACATTTTTTGTTACTAATCAAAGTGATCAATATAATTATTTAATTAAAAGAATGTATGATGAAGGACATACAATTGGTCTTCATACATATAGTCATAATTATAAAGAAATTTATGCGAGTGAAGATGCGTATTTTAATGATTTAAAAGCAATTCAAGATAAAGTTTATAATATTACCGGTATGCGTCCAGTGTTAATTCGTTTTCCTGGTGGTAGTTCAAATACTGTTAGTCGTTTTAATCCTGGTATCATGTCAAGATTAACTAAATTAGTTGAAGAAAGAGGTTTCTATTATTACGATTGGAATGTTGATAGTGGAGATGCTGCAGGTTATAATGAAGAAGCACAAATGAATATGATTTATACTTATTCACCAAAACATGATGTAATTAATCTTTTAATGCATGATTCAACTTATAAATATGCGACTGTTAATTCATTAGAAAGTAAAATAAAATATTATTTAGATAATGGTTATACAATTGCTCCTTTAGATTCATCATCACCTGGTATGCATCATATGGTAAATAATTAAGCATCATGATATAATTAATATGGTGGTAGTATGAAAAAATTTCGTAATAATTTAAAAGAAGCCTATAATGAAAGTAAAAGAAGTTCGATAATTGTTTATTTTATTCTAAGATTTTTAGTTATATTAACGATGATTAGACAATTTTTCTTACAAAATTATACTGATGTAGCATTATGTTTATTAACTTTGATACTTTTAATTTTACCTTTCTTTATTCAAAAAAGATTTAAAATAACATTTCCTAATTTATTAGAAATAATAATTCTATGTTTTATATTTAGTGCTGAAATATTAGGGGAGATTAATAATTTTTATGGACATATAAGTAATTGGGATACAATGTTGCATACTTTAAATGGTTTTTTAGCAGCTGGTATTGGATTTAGTTTAGTTGATTTACTTAATAAACATGCTAAATCAATTAATATGAGTCCTTTATTTGTGGCTATAGTAGCTTTCTCTTTTAGTATGACAATTGGTGTAGTTTGGGAATTCTTTGAATATGGTATGGATAGATATATGGGATTTGATATGCAAAAGGATGTTATTGTTTCAAATATAAATACAGTTTATTTAGATGAAACTAACAGTAATAAAGTTGTAAAAATAGAAAATATTGATCATACTGTAATATATGATAGAGAAGGGAATGTTCTTACAACAGTTGAGAATGGTTATTTAGATGTAGGTATAAATGATACAATGAAAGATTTGTTTGTTAATTTTATTGGAGCAATTGTTTTTTGCTTCTTAGGATATTTATATTTACTTAATGAAGATAAGTTTGATTTTGCAAAGAATTTTATAGTAACTTCAAAAAATTAATAAATTCGTGAATTAAAAAAGTAAATTCCAGTTTCATAAAGTGAAATGGAAATGTATGAGAAACGTCCATAATATGGGCGTTTTTGAGTCTTTAATTAATTTGAAATTTTATAAAAATTAGTGTAATATATAGAATGTATTAGAAATTTTTCCACGACAAAAACACAAAAGGATATAGAATTTTTAAAAATGTAGGACTAAATTCCTTTTGTTAAATGTTTATTATTAGTGAATTATGTGGGTGTTTCTATGATACATAATAGAATTTATTTATTCTTATTATGTTTTAGGAGATAAGGTTTTAGGACGACCTCATCTCTTTTTATTTCTTTAATATTTAATGAGTTAAGAATTTCTTTTCCTCTTTCTGGATTATCAAAAGTACTCATCATAAAACAAAAAACTTCATAAGGTGTTTTACCTTTTAAAGAATTTCTAGGAGTAGAGTTAATATGAGAAAACATTAAATCCAAATCATCTTGAGTAATATTAGATATATCTATTTCATTTGGAATAATATCTCTAATATAATTATGTGTGTTTTCAACATGTGGTTTTTGACTGGAACGATATGCATCACAGTAAAAAATATTTGTTCTAAATTCACCAGTATCTTGATTAAATTCGAATAAATCGACTTTTTCAAACTCTACACCTCTGTCAGTAAGAATTAAAGAGAATAACTCTCTATATAAATCATGACCTAATTTATTTTCTAAGTTGTCTAGTGTTTTAGCCATTGACTCAGATGTTTTGTTTTCGTGAATAAAACCAATTATAATTCCAGAACCTTCAAAATAAAAAGTTTGAATATATGGGCCAGATTGACAATTTAAAACTGTATCCATTTCTGTAGTAGGAACTTCTGGATTTTCTTCTTTAAATTTTAAATAATCTTTATATTTATGATTTTCATAATTAGCTGGTTCTTTTCTTGTATTTATTGTTGAATTGTTTACGATTCACTTTTTCTTTTAAAGAAAAATTATCAATACCATAATTTTTAAAAACTCCCATTTCAATATAATTATAAAGAGTTTTAATACATTGTTTAATTTCTTTGTGAGAAGACTTAATTTGATAAAGGGATTGGCCTTGATCTAATAAAGGTTTAAGAATCCCAGCTAGTTCTTTAACTTCTAAAGTGGTCATATTAATCCCTTGTCTAAAATCAACTAAATCAAATTTATAATCTTTATCAGCAGTAGTGGCATAATAAAAATATTTATCTAAATGGCAAGTAGCCATTTTAGGACATTTATTACAAGCACCAGGAGATCTATCTCGTTTATTACATTTGATTTCTTCATATCTAGGGCATTGTTTTTTACAACCACCACATTATTGTTTATGAATACAAATAGAAGGATAAATAAATTGATTTCTTGGTTTAAATGTTCTATGTTTTCTAATCTCTTTAGCAACAGTAGTAGGATCCTTTCCTATAGTTCTAGCAATATCAACTTTGTTAGAACGATTTTCAATTCCAGCTTGAATAATTTTTCTTTCATCAAGTGTTAAATGTTTATTATCATATATTTGTTTTGACATGTAATATACCTCACTTTCAAAATTGAAACACCCATGGGAATTATTATATAAAAAAGAATTTAGTCTTACAAATTTATAACTGGAATTTGATGTAAGACTAAATTTTATTTGTAAATATTGAAACTGGAATTTACTTTTTTAATTCATAAAATTAATAAATTTT
>CALVVE010000004.1 GCA_944363775.1 uncultured Bacilli bacterium
ACCAAAAGAATCTTCAGCAATAACTCTTAAAATTTTATTTTTAAATGGTATTTTATATACACCAGCATTTTCTGCGTTTCCAAAATTGTCTATTTTATATTCTTCTAATAATTTTAAATCTCTCATATAATCTCCTTTAAAATAAAAAATCTTAGTTTCCTAAGATTTTAAAATCAACATGGTGACCTGTACGAGATTCGAACTCGTGAATGCATGCGTGAAAGGCATGTGTGTTAAGCCGCTTCACCAACAGGCCAAGATGGCGCCCCTTGTAGGACTTGAACCTACGACCCCCTGATTAACAGTCAGATGCTCTAACCAACTGAGCTAAAGAGGCATATAAATGGTGGGCCTGAATGGACTTGAACCATCGACCTCACGCTTATCAGGCGTGCGCTCTAACCAGCTGAGCTACAAGCCCATTTATAACCGGACTATTAAAGTATACATTATTTTTTAAAATTTAGCAATACTTTTTTCACAATTTTTTTATATTTTTTTGTATTCGCCCTCAAAAGCAATTATATTATATCATAATTATATTTAATTTCCAATATCTTTTTACAAAAAAAACAAGAATTAACTTGTTTTTCTAACTACATATTTATAAGCTTCCATAAGTATTAAAATACTTAAAGATAATATAAATAAAATAATCATATGTTTAATTGGAACTGTATTAGCTTGTAATAAATGAGATAATACTGGAACATTCATAATAATAAATTGTAAAATAATTGCCGAAATTATACTAAACATAACAAAATGATTTTTATGAATCTTTTTAGAGAAAATAGAATTAATCTCACTACGACAATTTAATACATGCATATTTTGAATAAATACCATTAAAACTAATATGTAACTTCTTGCATCTTCTGTAGTTATATTAACCTGTTTTAATAAAAATAACCAAACACCAAATACAAGTAAAGCTATACCTATTCCTGAAACTAATGTTTCAATTAAAAATGATTTATTAAATAGAGCTTCATCCGTTTTTCTTGGTGGAATATCCATTATATTATCCTCTGCTGGTTCGAATGATAAAGCTAAATCTTGAAGGCCACTTGTAATTATATTTATCCATAAAAGTTGAATAGCAACTAAAGGCATTGGTAAGTTAAATAAAACAGAAA
The DNA here is from genome assembly GCA_944363775.1 of uncultured Bacilli bacterium. GTDB lineage: Bacteria > Bacillota_I > Bacilli_A > RF39 > UBA660 > Pelethosoma. The sequence goes on from CALVVE010000004.1 coordinate 1,140, forward strand.
ACATAAAAAATAATACTTCCGCAAGTCCACTTGAAAGTAACATATAACTTACTTTACGAATATTACTATAAGCATTACGCCCTTCTTTTACACCAGTAACAATAGATGTAAAGTCATCGTTAACAATAATCATTGAAGCAGTCTCTTTAGCAACATCAGTTCCACTTCCCATAGAAACACCAATATTTGCACTTCTAATGGCTGGGGCATCATTTACTCCATCTCCTGTAACGGCTACAAATTCCCCCATTCTTTTATATGATTCAACAATATTTAATTTTTGAATAGGTGTTACTCTACTAAATACTTTTTTAGTTTTAATAAATTCATCAAATTTATCATTTCCAAGTTCTAAATATTTAGCAACTTCTTTACCAGTTGCAACTTCATCAAAATTATTAACTAAAGAAAGATCAGTTGCAATATGATATGCAGTTAAAGGATGATCTCCTGTAATCATAACAACTTTAATTCCAGCTTTATGACATTCTTTAATAGATTCTTTAGCATCATCTCTAATTGGATCAATAAAACCAACCATTCCCATAAACGTTAAATTTTTAATTGTTCCATCAATATTTTTTCCTTTAGCAATAGCAATAACACGATATCCATTTTTAGCTAATTCTTCATGTTGTTTTAAAAGAATTTCTTTATTAATTTCTTTTTCAGAATTATTAAAATACATTTTATCACAATAATTTATAACAACTTCAAAAGAACCTTTTACAGTTATATATTCATAGTCATTTTGTTTAAAGAATACAGCTGAATACTTATTAGCTGATTCATAAGGAATTTCTTTAATTATAACACTTCTATCTATTTTTAATTTACATTTTTCTAGAAGAGCTAAAAAAGCTATATCAATAGAATCGCCATGTGAAACCCAATCATTATCTTTATAAAATAATCTAGCTTCATTATTTAAACCACCTAAATAAGCAATTTTATTAATACCTTTTAAGTAATTACTACTAGTTTTAATTACACCTTCATTATTATAACCAACACCAGTTATTTCATATTGTGTTTCATCTGGTAATACTACAATTTTAGCCGTTTGTTCATTAACTGTTAAAGTTCCTGTTTTATCAGTTGCAATTACAGTACAACTACCTAAACTTTCAACGGAATTTAAACGTTTTACAATAACATTCTTTTTAGCCATACGATTAGATCCTATTGTAAGAGCCATTGTAAGTGCAAGAGGTAATCCTTCTGGCATTGAAGCTACTGACAAAGCAATAACTGATAATAATACTTCATTATATGGTAATCCTTTACTAAATAAGATAATTGCCAGTACTATAGCAATAAATATTACACCAATACTAATTTGTTTAGAAAAAGTTTCCATTCTAATTGTAAGTGGTGATTTTGTTTCTTTTGTTTTAATAACTGTATCGTGAATTTTTCCAATTTCTGTATCTAATGCAGTTGCAACTACAACACATTCTGCTCTTCCAACTAACACACTAGTTCCTGCAAAAACCATATTGGTGCGTTCTGCTAAATATGTATTCTCATCTAATACCCCAGCCTCTTTTTGAACACTTAAACTTTCTCCTGTTAAAACAGATTCATCAACTGTTAAATTACTAGAAGAAATAATATACATATCAGCACTTATTTTGTTTCCAGATTCAAGTAAAACAATATCACCAACTACTAATTCACTTGCTTCTTTTAATACTATTTTACCATCACGTTTAACTTTAGATTGAACTTTAATAAGTTTTGTTAAGCTATCAGCAGTTTTATCTGCTTTCCAAGCTTGATAAGTACCCATTAATAAGTCAGCAAGAATAACAACAGCAATTGCCATCGAATCAACTACTTCAGCAATTATAAAAGAAAATATGGCACTAATTGTTAATAAGATAACAATTGGATCAAAAAATTGTCTTAAAAATATTTTACCAACAGTTTCTCTTTTTTGTTTTGGAAGTTCATTCTTACCATTTTCTTTTAATCTTTTTAATGCTTCTTCTTCACTTAATCCATCTTTATTACTTTTACAAATTTCAAAAACTTTTTCTAAATTTTTAGTATACCATTTCATACTCTCACCTACCATAATTTTATCATACCAATATTATTATGGCAATAAAAAAAGATAGTTAAACTATCCTTTAAATGAATTATTAGAATATAAATTTCTAGCTCATTAAGTAATTTAATACTAAAAATCAAACAAAATCAAATATTCTTCTTGAACTGCACTTAGTGGGTGCAAACCAGAAATTTTTTCATATTCACTAGTTAATTCTTCTAATTTATTAGGAATCGTATTAGTAAGTTTATTTAATAATTCATCTTTATTGTTTAAAATATTATACTCATAGTTTGAGAACAATCCATAATCTAAATTTAAATATTCAAAATACAAATCATAATACTTACTACAATCTTCAAATAATATATTTTTAGGAATTTTATTTTTTATATCAAATAAAGGTTTATACTCTTCTTCATAAATTTTATCCACATTTTGTTGATAAATTGGATCTTTTGAATATAAAAATGTATATGTCAAATAATTAGTAATATTTTCAGCTTCATCACTAACTTTTTCAACGACATCTGTGGCTATATCAAATTGCTCAGTAAATTTATATAATAGAATAGTTTGTATCATATCTTTTTCTTCTTCATTACCATTTTTAATAACATTATATGCATCAACATATTTTTCTTCTTTAATATAACTGATGGCTTTAATAAATTCTTTTGATTTCTTATTTCCTAAAGTTTGTTTATTACTATAAATAAAAAACATTCCAATCCCAATTATTAAAGCACTTAATACAATAGTAATAATAATTTTAATTTTATTATTCATTATGAATTACCCCCTATTCTATTATTTATTTTTGCAATACTATCTTCAGACAAAATAATTACTGAATCATAGTTATTTAATTCTTCTTCATAACACTTTTCAGCAACTGCTTTAGCAATTGTTTCATCTGCTGTCATCACATTTTTGTTTACATAATAAATAGCAGTAGTTTCAGCACCAAAAGAATTGTGTGCAGTAATTTCTATTATAGAATAATCATCATTACATAATTTTGCTGATAAAACTTTTAAAGATTCAGGATTTTTAAAAGAATTTTTATTTTTTTCAATAATATCATATAATTTTTGTTCATCATTATTTAGCTTGTTATTAGCTGCATAAACACAAATTATTGTTAAAATTAAGACACCAATTATAATAAAAATATAATAATATTTTTTTAAAAAATTAATTTTTTGTTTTTCTTTTGTTTTTTTTTCTTTTTTCATTTCTACACTCCCTCATATTAATAACAAATTCATTAAAATACACTTTATTTAGTTAAACACAACACTACTCCTTCCTATTATCAATTATATCATTATTTTTAAATTTTGTCCTCATTTAGTAAACATATATTTTGGCAGAATATTAAATCATCAATTACTAAATAAATTAAAATAAAAAAAAGATAGTTAAACTATCCTCTATACACATTATGGTGGACTGTTAGGGATTCGAACCCTAGACCCACTGATTAAGAGTCAGTTGCTCTACCAACTGAGCTAACAGTCCATTGCTTATTCATTATAGCACAATTAATATATATTGACAATAATTTATTAAAAAATCAGTAAAAAATATCTAATATTTACTAATATAAAATTATAAAATTGTATAAAAAATATTTTATTATTCATTATATAATGGTGATTATATGGAATATAAATCAATTTGGGAATTAAATGATATTAATGAAAATCCTAAATTAAATAATGATTTAGAAGTAGATGTTGTTATAGTTGGTGGTGGTATTGCTGGAATTTCTACTGCTTATTATTTAAGGAACTCTAATAAAAAAATTATTTTATTAGAAAAAGATAAAGTTGGTAATGGTGTAAGTAAATTTACAACTGGGAAGCTTACTTATTTACAAAATGATATTTATCCAAATATAATTAAAGATCGTTCAAAAAGTGATGCTTTAGAATATTTTAATAGTCAAAAAGAAGCAATTAAACTAGCTAAAGAAATTATATATAAACATCAAATTGATTGTAATTTAACACCAATTGCTAGCTATTTATTTGCTTATAATGATACTAAAAGTTTTAATGAAGAAAAAGATTTTTTAAAGGAAGCAAAGTGTCAATTTGAAGAAAGTAAGAAATTACCTATTAATTTTCCTTGTAAAGAAGCTTTATTTGTACATGATACTTTTTGTTTTCACCCATTAAAATTTATTACCAAACTAAAAGAAATAATTAATAACTCAAATCTTAATATATATGAAAATAGTATTGTAAAAAATATTATTAAGGAAGATGATTATTACATTATTGAAACTGATTCAAATAAAGTTAAAACTAAACAAGTTATAATTACTACTAACTACCCTTTTTTCACATTTCCAAAACTTTTACCACTACAATTAAAACTTGAAAAATCTTATTTATTAGAAGCAACAAAAAATAATGAAGATAATTTTCTAGCTCTTTCTACTGATAAACCAAATTATACTTTTAGAATTGATAATGAACATTTTATCTTTGGTGGTTATTCTCACAACTTATCTAAAGAAATTAATTATCAAGAAAAAATGAATACTGTTCTTGATGACTTTAAAAAACATTTTGACAATAAAATTAATAATTATTGGTCAATTCACGATGTTGTTTCAAAAGATCATTTACCATTAATTGGAAGTTTAAATAAAGATAATGAAGGATTATTAATTGCTACTGCTTTTCACAAATGGGGAATGACTAATGGAATATTAGCAGGTAAAATTTTATCTGACATAATTTTAGATAAAACTAATAAATATAAAGAGTTATTTGATCCAGAAAGAGATTTAAAAATTAAAGGAATTATAAATATGGTTACTAATGATTCTTTGATTGGTAAAGCTTTTATAGATAGTAAATTAAATAAAAATAAAAAAGATTATAAAAACGTAACCTTCAAAAATGAGGATGGTGTTAATATTGGAATTTATATTGATGAGAATAATATTGAACATAAAATTATTAATAGATGTCCACATTTAAAAAGTAGTTTAATATTTGATGAAGAAGCTAAAGTTTGGATTTGTCCATGTCATGGTTCAATGTTTGATATTGATGGCAATTTATTAAAAGGACCTAGTGTAGATAATATAACATACAAAAAAAGTTAGACAAAACTAACTTTTTTATTTTACAAATTATTTTAACTTACTAAATTTTAATTTACCTTTAGAACCTTTTACTCCATTAAAGTTACTTAATACATTAGTTTCAAATGAAGTAGTTTTCTTATGTTTATTTTTAAAATCTTTAATAGCAATAGTTATTACTTCATCTAATAATTTAGAATATGGTTTTCCAGTTGGTTCCCAAAGATAAAATGATAGTGAACCAGGAATAGTATTTGATTCGTTTATATAAACTTGTTTTGTCTTTTTATCAATTAAGAAATCAATACGACAAATACCACTTAAATTTAAAGCTCTAAAAGCAATTTTTGAAATTTCTTCAATTTTACTTCTTGTTTTACTATCTAACCGTGCAGGAATAATACGGTCAGTTGCAACCATTCCTTTAGCCTTTCCGCCTTTACCATTACCAATATATTTATCAGCATATGTTAAGAATTCATCAGTACTCATAACTTCTTCTAATTCACTAGTTTGTTGGAATTCATAGTTTCCTAAAACACTACAATTTACTTCAGTTAAATTATCAACAGCTTTTTCAATAACAATTTTATTATCATATTTAATTGCTTCTAAAATTGCTTCATCTAAAGCTTCTTCATTTTTTACAAAAGTAATTCCTATACTACTTCCTAAATTAGCTGGTTTAACAATAACTGGATAACCAATTTTTTTAACTTTACTAAATGTTTCTTCTTTATTTTCTAAATATTCTGAATCATAACACCAAGCATAATCAACAACTGGTAAATTCATTGCTTCAAATATTTGTTTCATAACAACTTTATCTTGCCCTAAAGCAGCACCTAAAATATTACATCCAACATATGGAATACCAATTGTTTCTAAATATCCAGCAATTGAACCATCTTCTGTATGACTTCCATGTACTATAGGAAATACAATATCTAGTTCAGTAACATTTCTTTTAAATAATCCTTTTACATTTTGTAAATAAAAGACATTGTTTTTATTACATAAAATAACTTGTTTTGCATATCTTTTTAATTCTTCAAAATCTTTATAAATATCAATATCCATTAACATTTTACCAGTATACCATTGTCTATCTTTAGTAATATATATAGGAATAATTTCATATTTATCTTGATTGATGTTTTGCATAGCTTGAACAGCTGAAATAATACTAATTTCATGTTCAACACTAGGTCCACCAAATATAACACCTAATTTTATTTTCATCTTATCAGCTCCTATCATTTTTCGTTAAATAAATCAGGTAAATCATTTTCAATTAATATATAAGTATCACCTTTAGCTAAACGATGCATTAAAACAAATCCTTCTTTAACATCATTAATTACATGAATTTTTTTTTCATTATATTTCTTAGAAAGTAATCCATCATAAATTGGTTTAGTTTGTTCAGCTCCAACTAAAATAACTTCATCACAAACTTCCGCAATATATTGTCCAAATTTCATATTAAATTCATATTGTTTTGGTCCAAGTTCAATCATTCCTGGTGTAATTACAATCTTTTTACCAGGCATTAGATTAAGTACTTCTAAAGCCATTTTAGAACCAACAGGATTAGAATTATAAGCATCATCAATAATATTTAGTGTACCTACCTTTTTAAGTTCTAAACGATGTTCAATACTATTTACTTTTTTAACTCCTGCTTGTAATTGTTCAATAGAAAGTCCTAATTCTTTTCCTAAAGCAATACTTGCAAGAATATTATAAATATTATGTTTACCAAGAAGACGTGTTGTAAATGAATATTTATTTTTATCACCTTTAAATATAACATTAAAAGTTGTACCTTTATTTGATAGTTTTAAATCAGTAGCTCTAACATCAACTTCCCCTTCAGCATCAATACCAATCCATAATATTTTACAATCATTTTTTAAATCATAAGAAAGTTGATATGGATCATCCGCATTTAAAACACCAACACCATCACTTGGTAATGATTCAATAAGTTCAAATTTACCACTTTGAATATTTTCACGACTACCAAAAGACTCTAAATGAGCTGTCCCAATAGTCGTTAAAATACCATATTTAGGATGAACTAAGTCACATAGTTCTTGAATTTCACCTTTTTTAAAAGCTCCCATTTCAGCAATAAAATAATCACTAAACTTATCTAAATAATTATTAATACTTAATATTAAACCAATAGGTGTATTAAAGTTTTTTGGTGTTGGAAAAACATTATAACTAACACTTAATACATCATTTAAAATATTTTTACTACTAGTTTTTCCATAACTACCAGTTATACCTATAACTCCTAAATTATTCATTGATTTTAATTTTCTTGTAGCCATATTACGATAGTGATTAAAAACACCTTTTTCAACTGGTTTATTAATTACTTCAGCAAACATAACTATAAATGGATTTAAATAAGCTAAAAGTCCTAAAATAACATAATAATAAGCTAAATAATGTGCATCGTATGTAAAACAGAAAACAATTGGAAGTATTAAATATAATAAAGCAATTGTAATTCCTAAACGTTTAACACGAGCAGTTATTTTTAATGGAACTTTAACTTGTTCTTTAGCTAGTAATCGCTTATAGAAATATATTATTACAATATAAAAGATAAAAAATAATATATTAGCTAAATCACTATTCATAAATAAAAAGGTAAAAAATATTACAAAGAATCCATCTAAATCAACAAAAACTTTATATGGATTTTTAATAACCCATTTTAAATATCTAAAATCTAAATTATACCAATTTAATTGATGCATGTGTAATGACTTTTTAGTTTTTAAAATCACATAAATTAAAAATGGTATTAACGATAATAAAAAATATAACATAAATTAACGTCCTCCTAAAAAACTTTTTAATACTCTAACAGTTTGGTTTAAATTTTCTAAATATGCATAATGTGTACATCCGGGATATTCTACAACACCTGAATTAGCAATTAACTTTTCTAGTTCATAAGCTCTTTCAATTGGTACTGCTTCATCTGCTGTTCCCCAAATAATTAATGTTGGAGCAGTTATCTTTTTTACATCTTCAGTAATATCTAGATTAACATGTTCAACAAGAATTTTACGCATAATTGGATTAGCATTACGATAATCAGTTGACCCCATATGTTTTTTTGCAAAATTTTCTAATTTATTTAGTACCGGAACTTTCTTTAATTGTTTTAAAATTTTAACTTTCAAAGATAATTTAGTAATTTCTTTTTTATATGGTGAACCAAATAAAACTAATTTTTCTACATCATATTTAGATGCATAAATTAAACTTATTTTCCCACCAAAAGAATGTCCCATTAATATTGGTTTTTTTATTCTTAATTCATCTAATAATTTTTTTACAATTTCCACATAATCATATAAACTTAATACTCTATCAGGAATATCGCTTGTTCCATGTCCTGGCAAATCTATAATTGTAATATAATTTTGCTTTGAAAGAGGATTACCTAATGGTCTCATCATTTCGATATTTTGTCCCCAACCATGAAGTAAAACAATATTTTCTCCCTGTTTATTTCCATATTGTTCAAAATTTATGTTTAAACCATTTATTTTCTTTACCACATAAATCACCATTAACATTATACCACGAAATAATATATTTAATAAACAATAAACAAATAAAAAGTTTGAAATAATCAAACTTTTACATAAATATTGTAACTATTTTTTATCATTTAACATTTCTTTAATAGTAGTACCAATTGTAGCTATATTTTGTAAATTAGATGGAACTATTATTTTAGTTGATGATCCGTTAGCCAAATCTTTTACAGCTTCAAAGCTTTTTAAAGTTAAAACAGACTCATCAGCTTTAGCTTCTTTAAGTAAACGTATTCCATCAGCTTCAGCTTGTTTTAATTTTAATAAAGCTTCAGCTTGCCCTTCAGCAATACGAATTTGACTTTCTTTATTAGCTTCAGCACGTAAAATTGCACTTTCTTTTTCACCTTCAGCAATTAAAATACTAGATTTTTTCTCACCTTCAGCTTGTAAGATTTTTTCACGTCTTTCACGTTCAGCACGCATTTGTTTTTCCATTGCATCTTGAATGTCTCTTGGTGGTAAAATATTTTTTACCTCAACACGATTTACTTTAATTCCCCAAGGATCAGTTGCTTCATCTAAAATTGAACGCATTTTTGTATTAATAATATCACGACTAGTTAATGTTTGATCAAGTTCAAGTTCCCCAATAATATTACGAAGTGTTGTAGCAGTTAATGTTTCAATTGCTGAAATTGGATATTCAACACCATAAGTATATAACTTTGGATCAGTTATTTGAAAATAAACAACTGTATCAATTTGCATAGTAACATTATCTTTAGTGATAACTGGTTGTGGTTCAAAATCTTTTACTATTTCTTTTAAAGAAACTTTATTAGCAACACGATCTAAAAATGGTAATTTCACATGTAACCCATTATTCCATGTTGTATAATAAGAACCAAGCCTTTCAATAACATATGCTTTTGCTTGTGGTACAATCTTAATGTTTGGAATAACAAATATAACTACTAAAATTAAAATAATAAATAAAAAACCCATATTACTTACCTACTTTCTTTACTTTTATTTTAGCTCCTTCAATAGCTAAAATCTCTACCTCACTATCAACGGGTATATATGTATCGGAAAAAGCTGTCCAAACTTTTCCATCAACCTTCACAGCCCCATTATTTTTTCTTGTTATTTTTTCTATAACAAAACCTGTTTTACCAATAATACGATCTAAATTAGTTTTTTCATTATGTTCTAAAACAAGACTTTGTAATTTGTTTTTTGTTGTAATTAATAATACAATACCTAAAATAACAAAAACACCTAATTGAATTATAAAACTATCAACAAAGAATGATAATAAAAGTGCAACTAAGCCACTTATAACAAACCAGATAGTTGTTAAATTAATCGTTGTAATTTCTGCTATTGCAAGTAAAATAATAATACCTAACCATAAATAACTCATACCATCACCTAGTTACATTATACTATTATTATATTTTTTTTACAACTTTTTACGACAAAAAATAAAAATAACTGTATTAAACAGTTACTTCTTTTATACTATATTCTTGTTTTAATTCAGTAATTTCAGTTGGAGTTGAAATTATAATAATTTTAGAAATTGGTATTCCTGTTACTTGATATTCTTGTTTATCATGAATTAAGCCATAATGATTTAATAAAAACATATAGCGTTCTTGCATTTTAGTACAATTTTCTAAAGTATCTAAACTAGTATCAAAATTATAATATTTTTGTTCAATTCTATCTTCATAAATATTTGAAAATTTAGGATAAGCACGAATAATTGATTTAAAATTTAAATTTTTTAGAGTTTTAGTAGTTACATATAAATCATTTAAATCTATTTCATAAAATAATTCATCACTATTTTCATTAAATACCAGCACTGTATTTTCTTCACTCGAACCAAAAAAACTAATAAAAACTAAACAAAAAAGAACAGCAAATAATACTAAGTATGTTTTCATAACTCACCTCGTATATTATTGTGTCCTTTTTTTTAATTATTAAACTATTTTTTTCTTGAATTTAATTCTTCTTCAACAGTTTTTTCTTTTTCATCTAAAGTGTTAATTTGATCAATAACTTGATTAACATCAATTCCTTGTTCTTTTAATTGTGTTATTAAATCTTTAAGTTCATTTAACGCTTTTTTAGTTTTATCATTTTGTTTTTTTATCTCTTTTTCTTGGTTCTTATTTTCTTTTTCTTGTTTTGCTTTTAATGAACCATTAACACTCTTATCTAAAGCAGAAATTGTATTTGATAAAATTTTATCATTTTTTGCATAATCTTTTAATTTTGCAACAGTAGATTCATCTAATTTTTTATAATTTTCAATTACTAAAAGTTTTGATAAAGCATAACGTTTTTGTTGTTCTTTATTTTTTAATAACTTTTTATATTTAGTAGCATCTTCCTTATTAGCACCCTTGATTTTCGAATCAATATCAACTAAATCAGTATCAATTTTACTAACCTCATCAATAATATTTTCTAATGGAATACTATCAATTTCTTTCTTAGCAGCTTTATATTCACTTCTTTGCTCACTTCTAAACTTAGAAAGTATTTTAACTGCACTTTTAGGTAATTTAATTTTTTTAGTTTTTTCTTCTTTAGTTTCCATTTCTTTAGGTAAATCTTCTTCTAAAAATTCACATTCTTTTAGTCGTTGATCACGTCTACTTAAATATGCATCGACTTGTTTTTCTAATTCATTTAATTCATGAAGCTTCATTACACTTTTTTCAGCGGCTTGAACTATTTTATTTAATTCTTTATCTTCAGCATTTTGCTTATTTAATTCTTTTTTAGCTTTACGACGTTTGAAGAAATTTTTTATTCCTTTTAAATCTTCTTCTTTTAAACGAAGTGGTTTACAATTATCTAACATTTTAGAGAAATCGAAATTTATAATAACTATATCATCAAAATTATTTATAACTACCTTATCTTCTAAATCATTAGTATTTACTTGTTTTTCTTCTTCTTTATTATCAATAATTTCTTGTTCTTGATAATTATTCTCTAACGTACTTAATAAATTAAAGTTATTTAAAATAGCTTCACTAGCAATAAAATTGCTTAATTCCATATTATTTAATTTAGATAATTTTTCAGTTTCGTTATTTTCTTTAAAATGTTCACTTAATAAATTTCTAAATATTTCAACATCTTTCTTAGAATTAAGAGCTAAATTATTTAAATATTCGTAAACGTTCATATTTTCTAAATCTAAATAGTCTTTATTAGATCCAACATAATTATTATAGTAAATACCTAAATGTGCCTTAACAGAATTATTAACTACATCTAAATATTTCTTTACATCATCAGTTAACTCTAATTCTTGATAATGGGAAAGAAGTACAAATAGTTTGTTCAATTCATTATTTAAATCATTTTCTACCTGTTTTTGTCCATCTACATATTTTGAAACTTCATTGTATAAATTATTAGCATTTTCATACACTTGTTTTTCTTCATCTGTAATTTCAAATTCTTTATTATTAATATAATTTTGAGTAACATGAACAATATTCTTAGAAATTGCATCATAATTTGTGAATAAACTATTTAATAATTCTGGATTAATTTCAAGATTATATAATTTATCTAAAGTTTCCTTTAATTCCTTACAACTAATTTTTAACAATCCAAATGTTAAAGTACGCTTCATTTTTTCTTCTTCAATACGTTTTAATTCTTCTTCTTCAGCAATTTTTTTACTCTTTAAATCTTTTATTTCATTATTTAAAACTAGTTCTTTATTATTAATAGTACGATTAACAAAAATAATAAATTCTTTATAAAAAGCTTGATTAAGTGCTTGTAATTCTTCATCATTCCAATTAAAACGTCCATATAAAGCAGTCTTTATATTTTCATTGGCTAATACATTATTTAATGTTTCTGGACTAATTGTTGAATAAACTTTTAAATCACTGATTAATTTTAATCCAATAGCGTGATCTAAGTTATAAGCATTTTCAAAATCGACATATGTTTTAAATTTATCCCATGGTATAGATAATTCATCATCATTACTAATATTTTCTTGAATTAGTTCTTCATTTAAATTATTTTGTTCTAAAATATTTTCATTTAACTTAACTACTTCAATTGTATCTTTAGGTTCATTTTTAGGAACATTATCAAATTCTTTCACAACAATTTTTTCTTCGTTTTCTTGTTGTTCTTCTTTTCCATTTCTAATTTGTTCAATTAATGCCATGGCTTTTTCATATAGATCATAGTTATTACGTACTACAATTTTTAATCTACTAGAATCTAATTCTTCACCATTTTTCAAATCTTCAATAAAACTATCAACAATCATTCCACTAATTGCATTATTATTAAATAATTCTTTTAATGGTGCATATAAATCATTTTGATTATTTTTAACTTCATTTGCTAAAGTTACGATTTCATTAGCTAATTCACTATTTCCTTCAGCAACTGTATTAGCAAGACCAAAAGTAACTTCTTCACCATTGTTAATCATATTAAATAATTTATCTATTGTTCCTTTTGATACTCCAATATTTTCTAATTTCGTTTCTAACTCTTTAAATAACGCATCATTAGTCATTTAAATCACTCCTTGTTTTCTTTTATAACTGTACGCATAACATCTTTTATTTTTGTCCACTCTTCATCATTTTCAACTTTTTCTAAATGATAACCATCACTATCTTTTACAACTAATGAAGTGTAAACAGTAATTAATCCCTTATCATCTTGTTCATTTAAAGTATATATAACATAATCTTTTCCACTTTCTTTTAAAGTGAAATAAAGTAGTACATCAGCATCTACTACACTACCATCGTCTTTAGTTACACGAATTGTTTCTTGTTCTTTCATAAAAAAACCTCCTAATTATTCATCATAAAGTAATTTTACCACAAAAAAAAGAAAAACTCAATTATTAAAATCAATTTTTTCTCTTTTTAAGCAAGCTTTACAGAATATTTGAAATTCTCGTTCTGGATATTTAATTTTACGACTATTTGATACACTTGCATCTAATTTAATAGCTCCAATACGATGACGTGAATACATTCCATTATCTTCTGGAATAAGTCCTTGATATAACATATATGCCTTTTCAAGTAACTTAGGTTGATTTAACAACTTTGATATTTCAATTATTTCTAAAACGTGTTCTTTATGAGTTTGTAAATAACCTCGTTCAATTTTTGCAAGTTCAATATCTAAAACATGATTTAAGAAAGCTGTAATTCTTCCTGTAAAAGATTTTTGTAAAGAGAACTTTTCACATGGTTCAGAAATAATTCTTTGAAAATAATCAGTACGATTAGACTTTTTATAAAAATCAACTAATTCTTGATAAATTTTATGATATAAATCTTGATCGCGATCAGTCATCTTATCCCATTCATATTGTTTAAAACGACAAATAAGCTCTAAAAGTTCACTACAATAAGCAAAGCGTCCATTATCAACTACAAAGAATGGTTCTTCAATGTACTCTAAATTATTATAATATGTTTTAAATAACTCTTTATTTTGTTTTAAAGCTTCCATACCAAATACTTTAATATATTCTTTAAAGTTATCACTTAATTCATATTCTAATTTATTACGTTTACTTATCCATTCATCATAATCTTTATATTTCATAATATCTAAAAAACGTTTTGTAGTCATAAATCTTTGGAAACCTGTTAAAGATTGAAATAAAAGATTTTGTGTAAATAACTCAGCATTTTTTTGTGATAAACTTTGTAATATTTGACGTTTGTGATAAAGTGTTTCATTAATTTCTTTTTGAAGTGAAATTAATGAATTTGTTAAAGTTACTCCATTTTCTAAATATTCATAAATTTTATTTTTAAACATTTGTAATGCTTCATTTAATTCTTTTTCAGTTGGAGTAGCATTTGCATCAATTAATGCCTCTTTTAATCCTTTACTATCAGTCCATAAATAATCTAACATTGATTCTTCTAAAGTACCAGATTTTAGATCATTTAAAAACTTCATTGTTAAAGTATGATCAATTTTATAAGCTCGACAAAATTCTCTAAGCTCTCCTAGTTTAATTTCTTTAACTTTAATCATCAGTTACTCCTCCTAGTTCTTATAAACATTATAATACATATATTTAGAATTTGAAATAAATTTCATATTTTTTTCTAAAAAAAAAGTTATAAACTAACTTTTTACTTATTACAATCTGTACAGTTACCACCAGTTATTTTAGCAATCATTCCTGTTAATTTAGCCTTTAAATCTTTGACTTCTTTATCTGTCCAATATTCTTCTGGATCATCTAATCCTTTAGTATCTAATGAAGTTTCATCATCAAAACCAACTATTTCACCTTCATTTACAGCAATTACAGCTGGTACATAAATTCTCTTTTTACCTTCTTCATCATATTGTAAATAATCGTTTAATATTTCAACCATTTTTTGATACTCTTTTGTATTATTTTTACGATCTTCTGATATATTATAATAATATATTTTTTCAACATGTAAATCTTTAGCTAAATCATTTAAATAAGGTAAATAAGCTTGGCACCAAGGACACTCTGGAAATCCTAAGTAAACTATACCAGTACCATGTTCTAAAATATTAATAATTTCTTCAACACTACGATAAACAAAAATATTATCTTCCCCTACTAAAGTATATTCACTTGCAAAAGTCTTGTTATCACTTTCTACTGTTTCGCTTTTATTAAAGAATAAAAAAGCACCAATAATTAATAAAATAACTAAAATAATAACTGTAATTAATAAAATATTTTTCTTTTTCATAACTACCTCCGAACTAATTATATAATAAAATTTTTACAAAAAAAATAAACGAATTGTTTAAAACCATAAACTTTCCGTTTACCCTACTTTGTACATGAATTATCAAGCTTAATTGGAATATCATAAGTAACAACTTTATTATCAACATTTAATGCATTTACTTTTAAATATAAATTATTACAAGTTTTGCTACCACAATCACAACCATAATTATCAATATTAAATTCTATATTAGTTAGAAGTTCAGATAATGTTTTTGCTTTACTACTCTCGTATTTAGAAATTTCATTAATATTACCACATTTAGAAATTTGTTTATCACTCATACCATCTTTTTCATATAAAATACATTCAGCAACAACATATTCACTTTCTTCGTTATCACTATTATAATCTAAATCAGAAATATAAATAGATTTTTTATTATTATCATAAGCAACAACACCTTTGATAGAAAATAAATCATTATCACTAGCTAGTGTACTAAAATTAAATGATGGTTTATTTGTAAAAAGAAATATAGTTATAGAAATAATTACTATTATAATTAAACTACTTAAAATTATTATTTTTTTATTAACTTTTTTCTTTACTTCTTTTTCTTTAAATTTTCCATCTATTATTTCATCAATATCAACGTTAAAAATTTTACTTAATTCTTTAAGCATTTCAATATCAGGTATTCCACGACCGTTTTCCCATTTCGAGATAGCTTGTTTAGTAACTGATAATTTATTTGCAAGATCTGCTTGTGAAAGTGAATTTTTAATTCTTAATTCTTTAATAAATTTTCCAATTTTTTCCCCGCTCATACAACAACTCCAAACTAATTTATATAATTTATTTGTTCTTCTAAAATTAAATCATATATTTTTAAATCACTACTATCTAAATTTTCATTATGCATACTTACAGCACTTATTTGATTATTATCATAAGTTTTATAATAGTATACACCCTTTAATGTATTAATACAACATGAATAAGTTGTAATATCATACTTTCCATCTTTAGTAAGTGCTTGTCCTCTTACCATAGCAACAGAATCTAAGATGTGAAAGAACTGCGAAACATTACTAAGTTCATCTTTTTTACTATATGAATTTAATTTGTTAAAAGCTGCCCTAACAAAACGTGAAGCTGGAGAAACATCACCAGGAAGGCCAATTGCGCCCATACCAACTCCATAAGTTTTTAAATTAATGTCACTGGCAAAACGATTTGAAGAATGTTCTCTTGATAAATTCATATAATTATTTAAATTTAATTCGTGATAATAAAATGGAGGATTATTAGTTAAAACGCCAATTTTATTGTCATATACTTTTAATCCATCTAACATAGGCTCAACAACAATTGATTCATGTGAATCACTTATCATCCAATGAAGTGGAGCATTAGGCATATTTTCACTAAATGGAATATTTACAATATTAATTTTAGATATTACTTCTTTTATTTCACGAACACTACTATATTTACTTAGTAAATAAGGAATTATTTCAAAAGGACAAAGATTAATCATCCCCTCTTTTACTTCACCGTAATAAGCATTACCTGGAAAATTTAGTCCAGCAATAGAAAGTCCCGCTTCATTAGTAGCTTCCGCATATAATGGAACATTATTTACAACTGTTGCCATTCCAATTAAAGATTTAGTTTGAACAAACTCTTCTCCATTCTTTAAAGTAAATTTATAATTTCTTGGAGTAATAACTACTTTTTCATCAAAAGAATATTCTAAATCTAAATTTCTTCCAAAATAATTATCACCATTTTTATAACTAATACATGTACACATAAATTATCTCCTATCTAATTTTTTTATAAGTTTATCGTAATCACTTTTGCAAAGCTCTACATCTTCACCAGTTAATCCAATAGTTGGATGAATATTATCAAAATTGTGAAAATCAGAACCAATTGTAATTAATAAATTAAACTCTTTTGCGACTTCACACCACTTTTTAATTTCATTTATTTTATTATGGTTTTTATCTATATAAATATACACAGCTTCAATACCATCAACTTGCATATCAAGAATAAGTTGTTTTATATCTTCTATATTTACATCATCTTCATATTTATAACAAACAGGATGAGCTAAAACAACTATACCACCTGCACTTCTAATTAACTTAGCAGCTAAAGTAGGTGTAATTGATTCCTTTTTTACATAAGCAGGACAACCTTCATTCATAATTGTTTCAATGAATTTTCCCATATTAGGAATTTCATTAAATTCTTTTAATAACAACCTTTCATTTTCTTTGTTACTAATAATATCACGAGCAATATGTACTTTGGTAACAATTTCAATTTCACTTAATTTTTTAGTATTTAAAATATAACCTAATTCTTCTAATTTTTGAGCAACATTATTTAAATAATCATGTCTAGCATTTTTTAATGACTTTAATTTATTTTTTAAATTTTTATTATTGATATCTATATTGTAACCTAAAACGTGATAACCAACTTTATTTAACTTAGTTGATATTTCAACACCAGGTATTAATTTTATATGTTTTTCTTTCGCATAAGAAATTAACTTTTCAGTATAAGCATCAACTGTATCATGATCAGTTATAGAAATAGTATTAACACCAACTTTTAAAGCTTCATCAATTATTTCATATGGACTTAAAAGACCATCAGAACAATTAGTATGAATGTGTAAATCAATTTTATTATTCATGTTTATCACCATTAAAAAAGTCACGTTTATTAAATTTTACAGTCATAAAACGCCACATAGCTCTTCTATTTGTAAGCCAAGCAATCTTAACATTATTTTTCTTGTTTTTAATTACTCTCTTAACTACATATTTAGCAATATCTTCTGGATAATCTCCTAAAATATTATAAATCTTTTTTGTTTTTTCATCTAATTCAATTTTTTCTCCATCCCCTAAAGATGTATTAATAAAATTAGTTATCATAATTCCTGGTGTAATTTTTCCAACTAAAACATTAGTATTTTTTTCTTTAGCTTCATGAGCTAATGCTTCCGTAAAATATGTAATAGCTCGTTTAGTAGTACCATATAAAGATAAACCAGTTATTAAAGCATTATTACTTCCATGTCCTTCAACATTATATATTTGACCACTACCCTGTTTAATCATTTCTTTCATAATTAAATTAGAACACATTATTGTTCCTTTTAAATCAATATCAATTAAACGTTCAATATCACTATTATCTAATTCCCATATAGGCATATTAGGTTGATTAACCCCAGCATTATTAATCCAAATATCAATACTTCCAGTATCTTTTATAGTTATTGAAATTAATTTTTTAACGTCTTCTAATTTTGTAATATCAACTTTAAAAGACAAAATCTTACCCTTACCATCTATTTCTTTTAACTTTTCAAAAGATTCATCTAAACTTTTTTCTGATATATCACATAATACAACATTAAAATTTTTCTTTCTAAATAGTTTTAACATTTCAAAACCAAAACCACGGGCACTACCGGTTATTACAACTGTCTTCATATTCCACCATCCTAATAAAATTATATCACATAAAAATATAATTAAAGAAAAAAATAAGTATTTAAACTTATTTTAAAAAATTATCTATATCTCTTTTTTGATATAAAATTCTCATAATTGTAACTGTTTTAGTTTTTTCATCAATAATATAAAACATACAAAAGTTTTTAACTTTTATAATTCTATATGTATAAGTTAGTTTTTTTATTGGCATATACTCTTTTATTTGATAAGGAAAATTTAAAATATTATTAGCTTTTTTTATAAACTCATCGGAAATATTATTTGCAGCTTGTTTGTTATTTAATTTATAGCTAATATAATAAACTATTTCTTCCATGTCTTTTTTTGCTAAAGGTAAAAAATTTAATTTATACATTATCAATAATATCCTTCATAGATTTTGACACTTCATCAGAACTATACCTTAAATCAGTATCGTGAATTTCCATTTCAGCTTCTCTTAGTTTATCATAAGCATAATTATCAAAATTATATGCTTTAATCTCAAATGGAATCTTTTGTTCTCTTAAAACAGCTTTGACAAACATATTAATAGCTGTTGATACATTTATTCCAGCACTATTACAAAAGGTTTCAAAACTTTTCTTATCATTACTATTAATTCTAACACTTAAAGTTGATTGTTCCATATAATCAGTCCTTTCTAATATTATTATACACAAAAATAAGCAAATATCAATACATTGTATGACATTTGCTTAAATTTAATCTTCAAATACATTATTCATTAATTTTTCAATTTTCTTTTTTCTTTCTTCTGTTTCTTTTTTTAAAACTGTTATTTCAACAACATCGCCTTCAGTTGCTCCAGTAAATAATTCTTTTGGTACATTTACCATTTTACCTTTACTAATTTCAACAACAGCAAAGTTTCCCTCAATTCGATCAATTATAACTTTCATACTAACACTCCATCTATTTTTCTTTTGTAATATTAATATTTGTTCCATCACTAGTAGCAACTATAGTCCCATTTAAATCTGTTCGATAAACTTGAGCACCAATAATTTCATAACGTGAAATTATTGAATCATATGGATGATTATATTGGTTATTTGCACCAACACTAATAATGGCATATTTTGGTTTTACTTTATTTAAAAATTCAAGACTTGATGATGAATCACTACCATGATGACCAACTTTAATTACATCAGCCCCAACATCACTAGTTATTTCTTCTTCACTAAGCACCTCATCATCTCCCAGAAATAAGAATGAATTATTATAATAATTAATTTTAATTACTGCTGAATAATTATTTAAATTACTATAAGATTCACTATTAGGAGCAATAATAAATACATTTAAATTATCACTAGAAATAATATTAACATTAGCTTTAGCTACTTTTACTTTCAAATTTTTATTAGTAATAGTATTTAATAAACTTTCAAAAGTTTTACTGGTTGAAACAGCTTTAGGCATATAAATATTTTCTACATTTATATTATTAATAATATATTCAAGTCCCCCAATATGATCTGTATGAGGATGTGTTCCAACAACATAATCAATATTGTTATAACCTAAATTAGTTATATAATTATATACTTTTTCTTCTTCACTACTTTCGCCAGCATCAATTAACATTACTTCATCATTAGGAAGTTCAATAAATATTGAATCTCCCTGACCAACATCAATAAAGTGTACTTTTAAATTATCCTCACTATTATTTACTGTTTGTGTACTTTCTTCTTTTTCTACATTTTCATTTTGTATAGTTTGTCCACTTGTTTCATTATATGTAACTTTGGTATCAGTTGTACTATTTAATATTTCACCCCCACCAAAGATTAAGGCCAGAGCAACAAATAAACCTATTATAGTATTTTTACTTTTTTTCTTCATAATCCACTACCATTCTACATGTTTATTTTAACATAAAAAATAAAAATAATTAATTATACAATATTTGTACATACAAAATAAAGAGTAAACAATATAACTAGTAGCACTACACCATATACAATAAATTTTAAAGTTTTATTACTTGAACTGTTGTTTAATTGATAATTTTTTTTAGTTACAATAATACATTCAATTAAATAAATTATAATAGTAAATAATAAAGCATGTAAAAATATATGTAATGCTCCAGCAACAATAAAACCTAAATACATTGATTTTGTTATCGCACTTTTATTATCAACAAAATATAGTATTAAATTAAATATTGAAATTATTAACACAATAAACCAAACAAGATCATCTCTAAATTCACTTGCATACTTTAAACTAGTAAAAATATAATCATACAAAAAAGTTGTTTTTAATAAAAAAATAGAAATTATTGATACTAAAACAACATAAATTGATACTTTCCCTATACTTGAAATTTGATCAACTTCAACATAATTATTTTCATTATTCATAAAATCACTCCTCTACCTATAGTTTAACATAAAAATATACGTGTCTAATTATTTTTATACTTATCACCGAGATTGGTTAATACCATTTAATTTTTCATATTCATCCATTAATTCCGCACGTGTATAAAAATTACAAACACCTTCATCTTGACTAATATATCCAACAATATATTTAGGATCTAAAGTCCAAGTATCATCAACATAACCACATAAATCAAATTCATGTCCATCTTTTATATTTAATTCTTTATCTACATATTTTGATGGCATAGCAATTATAAAACCACCTCTTGAACCTTTATATGGAGCTTTTGAAAATTGAACTGCTTGTAAAATATTATTTAATGGTGATATATTTAAATATAATGGATTTTTACCATCTGGAGCAGGAGCACCTGTGTGTCCTGTTAAATAAAGACCTTTTGAACAAATATTATATACTAAATCATTATTTAGTACATTATTAGGATCAATAGTTGCAGCACCACCTACACGGTGAATACCAACTTGATAATTTTCATCTTCTATTAATGATTCAAGAAAATTACCTAGTTCTTTACTCATGAATCCTCTCTTATCCCATCCTTCAAATAACTTATATTCAAATTCTAATTTACTAGAATCACAACTTTTCATTGATATATCTAAAACTTCCGAAATAGCCTCTTTACCATACTTAGAATTAAATAAACTATAATTATTACTATTTTGATTTTGTATTTCTTTAATTTTTTCCATAATTAATTTAATTTTTTGTAACTCTTTTGCTTTTTTTGTAAATGGTATCACAATTATCAACTCCTTATCATATAGCTAATAAAATTATATCATATTTTAATATATATAAGTATTATTTTTTCATTTCTTTACATATTAAAAATAGAAAGGATTAAACTATGTTTAGAAAAAATATTAATAGTGATATAAGTGATGAAGAATATAATAAATATTTTCTAGATTTTGAACATCAAATTGATTCATATTTAATAAATGAAGTTATTCCAGGAGTTTGTTCTTATATAATAAGTTATGGTTATAATAATGATATTTTATATTATGATTCATTTGATAATCATATATCTTATGGGATATCTTTATTTAATATTAATATTAAAGATATAAACATTATTAAAGATAAAGTTAAAAAAATTTTAGAAAATAAATATAATCTTATAATTATATCAACTGACCCTTTAGACTTCACAAAAAAAGCTTAAGAAAATTAAGCTTTTTTAATATAATCCCCACTCAGCAAATTTTTCAAAACCACCTATTTTATTTATATATTCTCTTGCTTCTTCAACAATTAAAGAATATTCTTTACCATCTACTAATTCATCACCAATAGCACAACTTAATTTAACAACTTTTCCTAATTCCCTAGCTTTTTTAAAAACATAAATGTTTATTGAAACATCAGCTTTTGTTAAATCTTTTCCATGTAATCCACCACCAGTAACACTATCAGCCATATCTGAACCTAGCTTTCTATTAGTAGCACCAGTATCAACATTTGTTCCTCCAGTCCAATATCCAAGTGGATTAATAATTGCATTAGGGTATAACTTTCTTAAATCATCTTCTAAAGCATTACTTTGACATATAATTAATTTATCACCATCTAATATATATTTACCATCAGATTTATAAATATCATATATATCATGAGCTATTTTAGATAACTTAATATCTTCTTCTTTTAATGGAACTCCTTTAAATATTCCATTATCACCACATCTAATTTTACCTACTTGGTTGCTTGCTAGAGATGGATCTTGCTTTACAACTACTAAATCAAGTTTTAAATCACCAGCAATTCTTTTTACAATTTTATCAACCTCTTCTTCTTCAAAAGAAACACTTGATTCACATATAATATGACATACGCCATGTCCTATTAATACTTCAACAGCTATTTTAGGATTTTCATCTTTTAAATAAGCTAAATCAACAATTGCTCCAGCAATTCTATCTGCCACCTTATCCGGATGACTCGGATTCACTTTTTCAATCATTCTATCCCTTCATTTCTAAACATCCTACAAAAAAACACCCAAGATAACTTGAGCGAAAAAAGTTATCTTATCGTTCTAGCTTTACCACCTAATTTAATAGGTTGGTGTGACTTCATTGGGCTAGTCCCTCCATCACTCTTTATAAGATGTCACTAATATTATATTCTTTTTATTATTTTAAAGCAATACTTTTAATATAATTAATTTTTTATTTACATTGCTGAATATCCACCATCAATATATAATTGGGCACCAGTAACAAATTTAGATTCATCACTAGCTAGATATAAACAACCATAAGCAACATCAATAGGTTCACCAGCATGTCCAATTGGATGTTTTTCACTCATAAGTTTATTATAAGCTTCTAATCCACCTTCCATTCTTGAACCTAATTCTTTTACAAGTGGAGTCATAATAGTTCCTGGATGAATTGAATTAACCCTAATATTATCTTTAGCATAGCTTATTGCGTCTTGTCTTGACATTGCGTATACAGCACCCTTAGCTGCATGATATGGTGTTAATTCATGAGAACCTAAAGTTCCATAAATACTTGATAAATTTACAATACTACCTTGTTTATTAGCTAACATATATGGAATAACATATTTAGTACAATAGAATACTCCTTTTACATCAACATTAAATACTTGATCCCATTCTTCAGTAGTAAGTTCATGTACTTTTTTATCTACACCAGTAATACCAGCATTATTAATTAAGATATCAATTTTTCCAAATGTATCTCCTACTTCTTTAATAGCTTGTTTTACATTTTCTTCATTTGAAACATCTACTTTAAAGAATTTAGCAGTTCCTCCATTTCTGGCAATCTCTTTAACTGTATCCATACCATCTTGTTCATTAACTTCAAATACAGCAACAGTACATCCTTCTTTAGCAAACAATATACTTGTTTCCCTTCCCATTCCGGCACCTGCACCAGTTATAATAGCAACTTTATTTTTTAATCTGTCCATTTTAAGCATCTCCAATCCTATTATAAATGTAATAAATAAATTACTACCTTACAGTTACAGTATAGCAAATATTTAAAAGTATTTCAAGAATTTGTATTTTATAGAATAAAATGTTGCAAATCAAATCTTTTTAATATTATTATATATTTTTTATTAAATTATAAAATGAATAATCCAAATCATAATGAATATAATATTTATATAATCGTGAATTTTTAGACTAAATGCAGGTTTATGAAGTAACATTTAATTTACAAGACTTATTGCTGCTTTGGAATATAA
>CALVVE010000005.1 GCA_944363775.1 uncultured Bacilli bacterium
TCATATAATTTCATTATTTTTCCTCCTCATTAATTTCTATTGCATGACTAGTTCCTATCCTAGTCGCTCCTGCTTCAATAAATTTTAAAACATCAGCTTCAGTTTTTATACCACCACTAGCTTTAATTTCTAAAACTTCATTTTTATGTTTATTAATTATTTCTAAATCGTGTAAATTAGCTCCTCTTGTTCCATAACCAGTTGATGTTTTTATAAAATTAACAAATGTTTCATTGCATATCTCAGTTAATTTTATTAATTCTTTATCTGTTAAATAACAAGTTTCAACAATAACTTTTAAAACTTTACCATCAATAGCATCTCTAACTTCTTCTATTTCTTCTTTAATATAATCAAAATCTTTATTTTTAACAGCCCCCATATTGATAACCATATCAATTTCATCAGCACCATTATTAACTGCATCTATTGCTTCAAATTGTTTTGTTGTAGCACTACTCATTCCCATTGGAAAACCTATTACAGTAGTAACCGCTACACTACTATTTTTAAGTATTTCTTTAGCAACTCCTACATAATAAGGTTGTACACAAACACTAGCAAAGTGATATTTAATTGCTTTATCACATAATTCTTTTATATCTTTTAAAGTTGCAGTCGTATCTAATAATGTTGCATCAATATAACTATTTATTTCCATAATTTCCTCCTATAAATATTTCTTTATTTCTGTTAATTTTTTTACTTTAGTAAATTCATGTTCACATTTATCCTGTGTATAATGAATTGTATTAATTCCTAATTGCGATGGAACCATTACATCAACTAATAAATTATCTCCGACCATTATACAATCACTAGGTTGATTATTACCTATTGCATTTAAATATGATTCTAAATGTGGTTTTAAATAAACATCACCACCATAAATATTATCAAAATAATGTGACAATCCAACTTTCTCTAATTTCTTTTTTTGAACTTCTGTAAACCAATTAGTTAAAGCAACTATTTCAATCTTTTTATTTTTACAATATTCCAAAAGTTCTTTTGAATCACTTACATCTTGTTTCTTTAACATTGTATTAAAACAAAACCAATTATATAAAAATTCTTTATCTAAATTAGACTTACTAAATTTATTTAAATAATTTAAAAAATCATATACTTCATATCTTAAATGACTATTTTCATATTCTTCTAATACTTTTCCAATATTATTCATAAAATAATCACTCATATAATAATTTTTAAAAAATTCTACTTCATGACTATAATTAGGAACTAATAAAGTATAATCAATATCAAAAATAATTCTTTTTATCATAAAACCACCCTAAAATAAAAAAGTTATTATGTATATAAGGACCCAATTGGGCGGTACCACCTTATTTCATAATAACTTATGCACTTAATTCTTAACGCGAATAAACGGTTTAACTCCAAATATGTATTTCAATTATTTACTTTGATTAGTTTTCATCAACCACTAATTTTCTAGTTACCAATAAATAATTTACTATTATTTTTCCCAGTTAAATATATAAATATTATACATATTATTTTCTCATTTGTAAAGATTTATCACTAGCAATTTTCTTTAAAATTAAATTTTTATATTCACTATGAACATTAATTAGATCTTCTGAAAGTTCATTATTTTCAATCATTCTTTTTAATATATTATATTGTTCACTAGTATCTTTTAATCTTTTATTAATACTATCTAAAATATGTGTTTCCCAATTACTTTTCTTTATAATAGCTTGCATAATAAAAATATAATTATTAGGTAAATATTTATAAAATATACGTAGTTGATAATCTTTAACTTCTAATACATTTAAATCAGTTAATTTTTTTAATTTAGTAACATTATTTATTTTATCTATATTATCTAAATTATAAAAACATTTTAATAAAGATCTTTGAAATTGAGTTTTAAATTTATCAATATCATTTAAAATATATGGAACACCTAAATTATTTACTGCAAATATAAATTTATTATTATTTATTTCTTTTTCTTCTTCTTTATTAATCAACAATTCATATATTCTTATCCAATAATATAAACTATGCTCTAATGAAGTTGCTTCTTCTTTAGAACACTTATTATCAGACATTAATAATCTATATGTTTCTATTTCTTCTTTTATTAAACTTAAAAGTGTACATACATAATTATTACCTAATTTATTTTTTATGTGCTCAATAATGTAAATAGTCTCTTCCTTACTGCAATAAAAATTTCTTAAAAGATTCATATACTCATTAATACGATAATTTTTTAAAGATTGCAAATTTATATATTCTACTTCTTCAACATTTTCAATATCTTCAACTTTTTCTTCTTCTTGTTTTAAATTTTTTTCTAAAAGTGTTAATTGATATGCTTCATATTGTTTATTTTTTTCAGAAATCATATTTACTAACTCATCATAAACTTCTGATTTTAATTTTTTTACATTCATACATTCGTTTAACAAATCCGGATTAACATAAATTGGATTATCACTTAACAATTTTGTTCTTAATAAAGCCACTTTATCAATCTTAAATCGATATTCTTTTTTATAATTTTTTAAACTATTTATTAAAACTATAATAGATTCTTCTAAATAATTTATGTATTCAACAATTATTTTATCATTTATTTCATACCTATTAGAATTTTTTATAAATGTTTCTGTTTTAGTAAACATTAAAAAAGTCTGCATTGCTCCTACTACTTGTTGATTATACAATTTTTGATTATTTTGTTTTATTGTTTTTATGTTTTTTAAATCTTCTTTATTCCAATTAATATTTTCATAAAAAGTAATTAATTCTGTTAAAAAAGAATCAAATTGTTTTACAACTTTTTTTATATCATTAGTTTTAATATAAATTTTTAAAAAATATTTTTTATAATTTCCAATTTTTTTAAAATCTCTTAAATTATTTGAAAGTTTATTTACATCATGTAATAATATTTCTGTTGTTGTAGATTGATAATTAATATCATTATAAAATAAATCTAAAAGTTCTTTTCCCTTCATATATTCTTCCCCCGTGAGATTTAATATTTTATCACAATTTTAAAATATGTCAAAGTAATATAATCCAAATTTAATATAAAATCCGACAAAAGTGTAAAGAAAAAAAGATATTATTGTTTATCTTCATGAATTTTTTCAATAATATCTTCAATATGTTTACCATAATCAATTGACTCATCATAGACAAATTGTAATTCTGGTACATGTCTTATATTAATACGACTAGCAAGTTCTTTTCTTAAAAAGCCACTTGCATCTTTTAGTGCTTTTAAAGTTTCTTCTTTTTTATCTTCGCGTAATACTGTAAAATAAACTTTTGCAAAACTTAAATCATTTGTTACATGAACATCAGTAATAGTTACAAATCGAATATCTGAATCTCTTACTTCTAATTGTAAAATATAACTTAATTCTTTTTGAATACTATCAGCTATTCTTTCTATTTTTACGCTCATAACTCACCTCTATTTATTTAAAATAAATTTATTTACTTTCTTTAAAATTGCATCTTCCTCTTTTTGCTTTTCAAGAATTTCATCAAGTAATAATAAAGTTTGTTTTTTGGAAATATGAATATTATCTTTATAATCTTTTTCACATAACATAGTTTCAACCATATTTATTTCAGCAATCATTTCTTTAAGCAATTCCAAATTTTTTATTTGTGTTTTAGAAAATTTTAAATCTTTTGGAATAAAAAGTAATAAACTGTTAACTTCATTAGTATCAACATATAATCCTACAACTTCACCAATTGAACCTAAGAATGAAGCACATTTTAAATCATTACGACAAAACTTTTTATCTTTATTTCTAAAATACATTTGGTAATTCATATCAAATAAAGCAAATTCTAAAGCTCTTTTAGGATATAATTTTTTTACAACAAAATTTAAATTGTCAGAATGTTTTAAATTATTGGCTAATTTTAACATTCCATGTTTCAATTTTAATATTGACTGACATTGATTACCAAATTCATCTTTTGTAATTACTTTGAACGTTTTAGTAAAATTTCCATAGTTACGCCCTAATATAAAACCTCTTGGAAATATTTCCATATAAACTCCTAACTATCTATCTATTAATTTCAACCATTTCATATGCTTCAATTACATCGCCAACTTTTATATCATTAAAGTTTTCAATTGTAATTCCACATTCAAACCCTTTTTTTACTTCTTTAACACTGTCTTTTTCTCTTTGAAGTGATCCTATATTACCATCATAAATAACAATTCCATCACGAATTAAACGTGCTTTAGCATCTCTTTTTATTACACCATCAGTTACATAAGAACCAGCAATAAGTCCAACTTTTGAGAATTTAAATATTTGTTTAATATCAGCAGTACCTAATACTTTTTCTTCATAAACTGGATCTAATAAACCTTTCATGGCAGCTTCCATTTCTTCAACAACTTTGTAAATAATATTGTAAAGTCTAATGTCAACACCTTGTTCTTTTGCATAATCTTTAATACTATTAGATGGTCTTACATTAAACCCAATAATAATAGCATCACTAGCTTTAGCAAGAATAATATCACTCTCTGTAATAGCTCCGACACTTGAACGAATTACTTTAATACGAACATCTTCAACAGCTAATTTTTCTAATGAATTTTTAACTGCTTCAGCACTACCATTTACATCAGTTTTAATTAATACATTAATTTCTTTAATTCCTGATTGAATCTTAGAGAATAAATCATCTAAAGTAACTGTTCCATGAGAACTATTTTCTTTTTGTTTTTGTTGAACTTTACGTTGTTCAGCAATATTTCTAGCTTGTTTTTCTGATTCGAAAGCCATAAATTTATCACCAGCAACAGGTGTTTCATTTAAACCAGTAATAGATACTGGATATGATGGTTCGGCAGTTGTAATATCTTCACCACGATCATTTTTCATTGTACGAATCTTACCATATGTAGTACCTACAACAACAGGATCTCCTAAACGAAGGGTTCCATTTTGAATTAAAAGAGTTACTACTGGTCCTAAATGTTTATCTAAACTAGATTCAACAACAGTACCTAAAGCATAACGACTAGGGTTAGCTTTATATTCTTGCATTTCAGCGATAAGTAAAATGTTATCTAATAAATCATTTACACCTTCACCAGTTTGCGCAATAATTTTATTGTATAGAGTATCTCCACCCCATTCTTCTGGTGTTAAATCATATTCAACTAATTCAGTCATAATACGATCTGGATTAGCTCCTGGTTTGTCCATTTTATTAATAGCAACAATAATTGGTACACCAGCTGCTTTAGCATGATCAATTGCTTCTCTAGTTTGTGGCATAACACCATCATCAGCAGCAATAATAATAATAACTATATCAGTAATTTGTGCCCCACGAGCACGCATTTCTGTAAATGCAGCGTGACCAGGAGTATCAATAAATGTAATTTTTTTACCATTATGAGTTACTTGATAAGCATTAATGTGTTGTGTAATACCACCTGCTTCTCCAGCAACTACATTAGCTTTACGAATGGTATCTAAAAGTGTTGTCTTACCATGGTCAACATGTCCCATAATAGTTACAACTGGAGCTCTTTCAACTAAATCTTTTGGATCATCTATTATTTCATATTCTTCAAAATTAGTTACGTCAGCAGTTTCCTCACGCTTTAATTCTTTATTATAATCTAAAACTAAAATTTCAGCATTTTCATAACTAATACTATTATTAATAGTAACCATTATTCCTTGAACAAATAATTTTTTAATAAGTTCTGAAGGCATAATCCCAATTGCTTTAGCAAGTTCACCAATAGTCATACCTTCTTTATATAGAACAACATTATCATTTTTATTTGGTGTATTAGAAATTAATTTTTCTTTATTTTTATACATTTGTTTTTTCTTATTAGCAAATTCTTTCTTTTTATTAATATTGATATCTTTCTTTTTATTTAATTTTTGTTTTTTTATTGTATTATCAACATTAATATTCTTTTCTAAAATAATTTCTTCTACACGATCCTCTAATTCATCTTCTAATTCTTCTTCTGAAATATTGTTTGCTATCTCACTATCTAATTCAGTAATTGCTTCATCATCTAACATATCATCTTTACTACTAACTTTAATTCCTAGTTGTTCACAATATTTTAGAATCTCCTCAACTGTTTTATTTACATCTAGTGCATATTCTTCTACACTCATCATAAATATCACCTCTTTCTAAAATTTTATTTTATTAAATTTTCTAATTCATCATATATATTATCAGGAACTTCTGTTTCTAAATGTCGATTTAACACTTTTGAAACTCTAGCTTTTTTAAAAACTTCTAAATCTTTTTTTAAATAAGCTCCACGTCCATTAACTTTACCAGTTTCGTCAACAACAACTTCGCCTTCTGGAGTACGAACAACTCTAATAAGTTCTTTTTTAGGAAATTTTTCCTTAGAAACTAAACAAGTACGCATTGGAATTTTTTTTACTTTCATATAATGTTAATCCCCATTTCTTTAGCTTCTTCACGTGTTTTAACATCTAATTTATAATGTGTTAAACGAGATGCAAGACGAATATTTAAACCTTTCTTTCCTATAGCAAGTGATAAATTATCTTGATCAACTATAACTTGTGCTTCGTTTGATTTTTCATCACCTAAAATAACTGTTACGTTTTTAGCTGGACTTAAAGCATTTTCTATAAATTTAGCAGCATCTTTATCATATTCAACAACATCAATTTTTTCACCATTTAATTCTTTAATTATATTGTTAATACGACTTCCTCTTTCACCAATACAAGAACCAACTGCTTCAACATTTGGATTTTCAGAGTAAACAGCTACTTTTGTACGAACACCAGCTTCACGAGCTACACTATAAATTAAAATTGTTCCATCATTAACTTCTGGTATTTCTAATTCAAATAATCTTTTAACAAAACCATAATGTTTACGTGATAATAAAATTAATGGCCCTTTACCTGAATTATCTACTTTAGTAATATAAACTTTTAAACTAGATCCCATTTTAATTTGTTCACCAGGAATAATTTCTATTTTTGGAAGAATTCCTTGTGTTTTACCTAAATCAATGTAATAGTTACGTACATCTTCCATCTCAACAATTCCTGTAACCATTTCATCTTGTTTATCCCCATATTCTTCCATAATATTACTTCTTTCAGCTTCACGAACTTTTTGAATAATAACTTGTTTAGCTGTAGCAGCAGCAACTCGTCCAAAATCTCTTGGTGTTACTTCTTCTTCAATAGTTTCACCAACTTGAATATCTGGAACGATTTTTCTAGCTTCATCAAGTGTTAAGTGAATTCTTGGATCATATTCAAATTCTTCAGGAATTCCAGCTTCTAATTCTTCATCAGTTAATGGTTTATATGGATCAGTTTCTTCTAGTGCTTTTAATTCTTCTTCTGTTAAACGATGTTCTTCTTCTGGAAGTTCAACTACTGTCTTATATGAGAAAACTTTTATTTGTCCAGTATCAGAATCAATTTCAACACGTGAATTAGGTATGTGGAAATTCTTTTTATAGGCAGATGTAAGAGCTAATTCTAAAGCATCAATTAATGTTTGATGATGAATACCTCTTTCATTTTCTAATACGTCCATTGCTTTTTTTAAAGCAGCAATATCAATCTTATTTTCACTTAAATTATCTTCTACTTTCTTTTTCTTCATTTTATTCACTACCTTTCTCTTTAGAACAAACATCTAAAATATAATTTTCTTCAATTAAATCTGCTTCATCAAGTAAAGGATTAATAACTTTACTAACGATTACACAATCATCTACATCAATTAATCCATCTTTATCAATGATGACACGTAAAAAATTAATACTTCCTTCTTTTTCATATGTAATTTCATCAATAATATAACCTGCTTCTTTTACAGGTTCATCAATTAATTTGTGAACTTCTTTAATTATTTCCATAAATACCTCCATATTCACATGAAAGAGTGGGTTCCCCCACTCTTCCGTCCTAAAACTTACAAGTTAATTATATCACATTATGTAAAATTTACATAGTTTTTTTTAATATTTCTTTAAAATTTGTTATAATATATTAGGGAGAGTGATTAAATGTCTAAAGAAAAAACTAAAAATACCTACCTAAAAGATGCATTTAAAGGAATATGTGTACTTGGTATATATTTCTTAGTGCCTATTTTAGAACCAATTCCTTTTCAACTACTAAATATAGACTTAACAACTGTACCAACCGTTGTTAAAGCAATTTATTTATTATTATTTGAAATAATTATGTTAGTGTCAATTGATTCTATATTTTTTGATGAAATAACAGAAGATATTGAAGATATGAAAAAGAATCATAAAAAATATTTTAATAAATATTTCAAATATTGGTTCTTGATATTATTTTTAATGATGATTAGTAATTTATTTATTACAAGTGTTAATGGTGGAAATATTGCTGCTAATGAAGAAGCTGTCAGAGATACATTTAGTGTTGCTCCAATATATACTTTTGTAAGTGCTGTTTTAATTGCTCCTTTACTTGAAGAATTTGTATTTCGTAAAGGAATTAGAAAAATAGTAAGAAATGATTTATTATTTATTATAATATCTGGATTTGTATTTGGTTCATTACACGTTTTACCAAGTTATCAAACACCATTAGATTTATTATATTTAATTCCTTATTGTGTACCAGGTTGGGTATTCGCATACATTTATAAAGAAAGTAAAAATATTTTTGTACCAGCTGGACTTCACTTTGTTCATAATGGAATTTTAATGTCTTTACAAGTTTTAATGTTCTTTATGATGTAAAATGATATGATTAGTAACAAAAGTTATTAATCATTTTTATTTTATATGATAAAATAGTTATGGTGGATGATATGAAAAAGAAAGTATTAATCATAATTGGAATTATTATTATTGTTATAGCTAGTACAATATTATATGCTAGATTTATTGGAACTAGTGGCTTAATAGTAAAAGAATATAAAATAACAAATAGTTCTATACCTGATAGTTTCTATGGAACAAAAATTGTTCAATTATCTGATATTCATTTTGGTAGAACTATAAATAATAATAATTTAAAAAAAATAATAAAAAAAGTAAATTCATTAAAACCAGATATAATTGTTCTTACTGGTGATTTATTAGATAAAGACTATAAAATTACTGAATCAGAAGAACAAGAACTTATTAATAATTTAAAAAATTTACAAGCAACTATTGGTAAATATGCAATTACAGGAAATCACGACTATGAATTTGAAAATTGGGCAACTATTATAGCTGAAAGTAATTTTACTTATTTAAATGATAAATATGATATTATATATAATGGTTCAACCAAGCCTATTTTCTTAGGTGGTCTATCTACCAATAGCTATCAAAAAGATAAAACATTAGAAGAGAAAATTAAAATAATGAATGATTATTTTAATACTATAAATGATCAAAATAAAGAAACTTCACCAGATTATAAAATATTAATAATGCATGAACCTGATTATGTAGATGAAGTTAATCCTGGAAATTATGACTTAATATTAGCAGGACACTCACATAATGGACAAGTTCGTATGCCTTTAATTGGTGCAATAATATTACCACCGGGAGCTACGAAATATTATGATGAATATTATAATATTAATGGAACTGATTTCTATATTTCTAGTGGAATTGGAACTTCTAGATACAATTATCGTTTATTTAATAAACCTTCAATTAATTTATTTCGGTTAGTAAATTATTAAAACGTATATCACATTGATACACGTTTTTCTTTTTCTTCTAATAAATCCTTCTCTAATATTATTCCTTCATTATCATTTTTACTGGTTTTTTTAAATGAATCCAAGTTATACTTAAAAAATAAATTCATAATTGTTTTCCTTTGTAAATTATTACATTTAAATAAAGGAGTCATCACATATCTTTGTTTTAAATCATATTCATTTACAAAACTTTCCATTATAAAATAATTATTTTTAATTAACATTTTTCTAATTTTATAATAGGCATTACTTAATTCTTTTTGCTCTTTTTCATTTTAATTTACTCGATCAATTAATTTATTATCAACAAGTAATGTAGAAATAATTTTTTGTATATCATTATCTAATTAATCAATTATTCCCGTTTCAATCACATATTCCACATATCCTATATAATGATGATGACCGTTTCTTTATATATATTTTTTTACATCGCCATTTGAATTTACTATAAATAACATTTTAGGATTTTCTTCTATTATTTTTTTTACTAATTCATCATTCAAATCAAATCTTCTTCCTTCTTTATTATATACTTCTATTTTTACCTCGCAATACATATACTAATTCCTTTGAAAGAGCTCTAATTATAAACTGTTTATTTTCTTCTCTACTTTTTGGTAAAGCATTTAAAGTTAAAGTGTGAAATTGATCTT
The DNA here is from genome assembly GCA_944363775.1 of uncultured Bacilli bacterium. Classification (GTDB taxonomy): domain Bacteria; phylum Bacillota_I; class Bacilli_A; order RF39; family UBA660; genus Pelethosoma. Next base: position 10,419 of record CALVVE010000005.1, read on the forward strand.
TATTTTTTTCATAAATCGAAATATAAATTAATGAAATGTCACCACCAATATTAGCAGGATCTTCACAATTTATTCTTCCAGTAATTCCTATTCCTAAATCAGCATTAGTAAATTCTGATATTTGTTTAGACATTTCTTTAGCAACTTCAATACTATAAACACTATATTTATTAATTGTATCTTCATTGACACCCATTTTTATTTTATATTCATTACTATATGTTACTGCGCTAAACTTTAAAACATTACTAGCACCCTCAATATTTGTTATGGCGTTAACAATACCTCCACCAGTACATGACTCCATTGTAGCAATAAACAGCTTTTTTTCTTTTAATATTTTAACGACCTCGCTCACTCTGATTCCTCTTTTCTAACCATTTTTTTGCATATGTACACATCATATTAAATTCTCTATCGCGTTTTTCAAAATATCTATAAGTATATTTCATTAATCTATTTGCTACTCCTCGTCCCCTATAAAGCGGATTTACATAAACTTGTAAGATGTTTACAATATTGACATTAGTACTAAAAAATACATATCCCATAACTTGATCACCATCATACAAAATAATTTTATTGTTTTCTAATCTAAACATACTATCACCTATTTAATTATATCATTTATGATTTATTAAATCAAAAAAAGCATAATTAATATGCTTATTTTTTTAATAATTCTTCTTGTAATTTTTTACATTTATCAACATCCATTGGCTTAACACCATCTAATCGATATTTAATTCCAAGTTTTTTATATTTTTCAACACCATATAAGTGATATGGAAGTAATTCCACATTTTCAATATTTTTTAATGGTTTAATAAATTTTTTAAATTTATTTATATGTTCCATATCATCATTAATTCCGGGAACAATTACTTGTCTTAACCACATTTTTTTATTTTTAGTTTGACATAAATCTAAAAATTTTAAATAAATACTGTTATCTTTAGAAGTAATATATTCATATTCCTTAGAATCTACAGCTTTAATATCTAAAATTATTAAATCTGTATAATCTAATATTTCATCTAACAGTTTCGTTCCAACTCCTGATGTATCCAAACACGTATGAATATTGTTTTTTTTACAAAGTTTTAAACATTCTAACAAGAATTCTGGTTGAGCAAGTGGTTCTCCACCGGAGAAAGTTACTCCACCACCATCATCAAAATAGTTCTTATATTTTAAAATTTGTTTGACTAAATCTTCTGGAGTAATTGTATTTTTTTGTTCAAAAGACCATGTTTCAGGATTATGACAATATAAACATCTAAGTGGACATCCTTGCATAAAAACAACAAATCTTATACCAGGTCCATCCACTAATCCCATTGTTTCAATTGACTCAATATAACCTTGCATTAAATTTCACCATGGAATGTTCTTGAAATAACTTCTAGTTGTTGTTCACGACTTAAACGATTAAAACGTACTGCATAACCACTAACACGAATTGTTAAAGTTGGATATTTTTCTGGATGTTCCATTGCATCAACTAATGTTTCACGATTAAATACATTAACATTTAAATGATGAGCACCTTGTTTAAAGTAACCATTCATTAATTTAACTAAATTATCAATTCTCTCTTCTAATGAATTACCTAAAGCATTAGGAACAATTGAGAATGTATTTGATATACCATCTTCACATACATTAGCATATGGAATTTTAGCAACTGAATTTAGTGAAGCTAAAGCACCATGTTCATCACGTCCATGCATTGGGTTTGCTCCTGGAGCAAAAGCAACACCGGCTTTTCTTCCATCTGGTGTAGCACCAGTTTTCTTTCCGTATACAACATTTGAAGTAATAGTTAAAATTGATAATGTATGATGAGCATTTCTAATTAATGGATGTTCTCTTAAATCCGCAATAAATTCTTCAACTACTTCTTTAGCAAGATCATCTACACGATCGTCATCATTACCAAATTTTGGGAATTCTCCTTCAATTTCAAAATCAATAGCAATTCCTTCTTCATTACGAATTGGTTTTACTTTAGCATATTTAATAGCAGATAAAGAATCTGCAACTACTGAAAGTCCAGCTACACCAAATGCCATTAATCTTTCTACATTAGTATCATGTAAAGCCATTTGTCCACGTTCATAAGCATATTTATCATGCATATAATGAATTACATTCATTGCATCGACATAAGTTTTTGAAAGTTTCTTTAAAACTAATGAATATGACTTACGTACTTTATCATAATCTAAATATTGATCATTCATTTTATCAATACCGTCAATGATTAAACCACCTTTTACTTCATCTACACCACCATTAATAGCATAAAGAAGTGCTTTAGCAAGATTTGAACGAGCTCCAAAATATTGCATTTGTTTACCAATAGTCATGGCTGAAACACAACATGCAATACCGTAATCATCACCATGAATTGGTCGCATAATGTCATCATTTTCATATTGAATAGAATCAGTTAAAATAGATATTTTAGCACAATACTTTTTAAAGTTTTGTGGTAAATTATTTGACCATAGAACAGTCATATTTGGTTCTGGTGAAGAGCCTAAATTAATTAATGTATTTAAATATCTAAATGAGTTTTTTGTTACAAGTGGTTTACCATTATTAGTCATACCACCAATAGATTCTGTAACCCATGTTGGATCTCCAGCAAATAATTCATTATATTCTGGAGTACGTAAATGATTTACTAAACGAAGTTTAATAATAAATTGATCAATTAATTCTTGAGCTTCATCTTCAGTAATTAAACCTTCTCTTAAATCTCTTTCAATATAAATATCTAAGAAAGTAGAAGTTCTACCCAAAGACATTGCAGCACCATTATTTTCTTTAACAGCAGCTAAATAAGCAAAATATAACCATTGAATAGCTTCTTTCGCATTAGTAGCAGGTTTAGAAATATCAAAACCATATCTACCAGCCATAGATTTAATTAAATTTAAAGCTTTAATTTGTTCTGATACATCTTCTCTAAGTTGAATTGTTGCTTCTAACATATCGCCAGTAATATTAGCTAAATCACGTTTCTTTTCTTCAATTAAGTAATCAATACCATATAAAGCCACACGACGATAATCACCAATAATACGTCCACGACCATAGGCATCAGGTAAACCTGTTAATAAACCAACATGACGTGCTTTACGTACATCTTCAGTATAAGCATCAAACACACCATCATTATGTGTTTTACGATATTTATTAAAATATTTATCAACATCAGGATTTAATTTATACCCATAAGCATCTAATTCTTGATAAACCATACGCATTCCACCATATGGATTAACAATTCTTTTTAATGGTTTATCAGTTTGAAGTCCAAAAATAACTTCATTATCTTTATCGATATATCCTGGTTCAAATTCATCAATTCCTGACATAATATCAGTTTCAACATCTAATACACCCTTTTTTAATTCTTCTTCTTTTAACTTATTGACTTTATCTAAAATAACAGAAGTCTTATCACTAATAGGCGCTAAAAAAGTATCATCACCTTCATATAGTGTATAGTTATTTACAATAAAATCTTCAACATTTATTTCTTGTTGCCACTTAGTTCCTTTAAAATTTCTCCAAGCGTCCATAATATAGCCTCCTTATTAACACAGTAATAGTATAACATAAATAAATTAAAAAATAAGCAATTTCACAAATTTTTTATTATATTTTATTTCTTTTACATAAAGTAACATTCTACATATTTAATATATCTTTCGACAAAAGTGTAAATTAATATTTCATTAATATTTTTCCTTCAATAGTATTATCTAATAAATTAACAAAGTTGACTGCATCACTCTTACTACCAACAATACTTCCATAATGAATTGGAATAGCAATCACAGGTTTTATTTCATTAATTAATCTTGCTGCATCTTCATAAGTCATTGTAAATGTTCCACCAACGGGTACGAATGCAACATCACATGATACATTTCTAGCTTCAATTGTATTATCCGTATCACCAGCAATATAATATCTAATATCATTAATAGTTATTATATAACCTACCCAATTATTAACTTTAGGGTGAAATGTTTTATTAATATTATAAGCTGATATTGTTTTAAATTTAATACCATCAATATTATATTCTTTATTTGGTTCTACAATAATCATTTTATCTATTTTAAAACCTAACTTTAATACAGAATCTTTTAAATATTTAGGAATAACAATAATAGTATTATCATTTTTTATTTTTAAAATATCTTTTTCACTAAAATGATCATAATGACTATGTGTTATAAATATGTAATCAGCATTATCATAATCTTCATTAAGTTCAAAAGGATCAATAAAGACATTATTAATTTTAATACTACTATGATGAATTGCTTCAACATTATCTAACATTTATATACCTTCTTTCTTATATTATTATACCATGTAAGTAACATTCTTCATATTTAATATATTTTTCGACAAAACTGTAAACTAGATTTTTAACAGTTCTTCTTTTTCTAATTCTTTAACTGATTTATCAGGTGTTTCTAAAGTTTCAGGCATATTTCCTCCTAGTTCTTTAATAGCTTTTCGAACAGTCTTACCTACTTTAAAATGTGTAGTACAAGCATCTTCTTCATTATTAACATGATCTTTTTTTAACTTAGCTTCTGTCTGTGTTATTCTAAACAAATTAGCACCTAATTCTTCACTCCCCATATAATCTAAAATATCTTCTTTTTCACTAATATTTTTTCTTTTAGCAATGTCTTTAGCAGTTTCACCATTATAAAGCCCTTTATAACCATAATTATTAAATTTACCAAAATTTTTAACGCCAGCATCTATTGCTGTTTTAAATAAATACTTATTTTTATTATTAACTAAAATTCTAGTATATAATCTTTTTTCATCCTCAGATAATTTTGAATATTCTAATTCACTAATCTCTTGTTTCCTAGTTTGAACTGCAAAATATGTTTGCCCTAAAGCAACAGCCTTCTTCTTAGGATTAGCATTTTGAACTATTAAATAACAAGCATATCTTGATAAATGATAATCGATTACATTTTGAACGTTTCCATTACCACCAACTATCGGTTTCCTGAACTCAGGAAAGTGATTATAAACATTATTATTACTAGCTTTACAAGCAATCATGGCTCTTTTAATAACATTGTGAAAATTTTCCCATTTACTATATTCAAGTAATGGCATTAAATCTCTTGCCTTCCAATATTCATTACCATATTCATCTACTTGCTTTATTTTTTCAAAAATTGTTTCGTTATAATTATCAATATTATTCATATATTCCCCCTTACCATAAAGTAATATTCTCCATATTTAATATATTAATCGACAATTATGTAAAGTATATTAAATAAGAAAAACAACCTTAATAACAATTTCTAAACACACTATATCACACGAACATACATTCGTCAATAAAATTAATTAAAAAAATAAAAAAAGTATAAATACACTATTTATACTCATTTACTTTATCTATAAATTCTTGTTCATTCCAAATTGTAATGCCTAATTTGATTGCCTTATCATACTTACTACCAGGATTAGCTCCAGTTATAACTACATCTGTTTTCTTACTAACAGAACCAGTTACATTTCCACCTAAAGATTCAATTATTTCTTTAGCTTCATCACGAGTAGTATTTTCTAATGAACCAGTTAAAACAAATGTTTTTCCACTAAATTCTGTTTCAGTTAAAACATCAGTACCTAAATATTTCATATTAATATTTAATTCTTTTAGATCATTAATTATTTTTAAATTATTTTCATTATTGAAATAATCGACTACACTTTTAGCAATTACATCGCCAATATCTTTAACTTTACTTAAATCATCAAAACTTTGTTTACTTAAGTTATTCATATCTTTAAAGTTTTGAGCAAGAATTTTAGCTGTTTTATTTCCAACATAACGAATGCCTAAAGCAAATAATAAACGTTCTAAAGAGTTTTTCTTACTATTTTCGATACTTTCGAGTAAGTTATTAATACTCTTTTCACCAAAACCTTCAAGTTCCATTAACTCTTCTTTAAATTTATATAAATTATAAAAATCAACTACACTTTTTAAATAACCCATATTGTAAAAGTCTTCAATAATACGATCACCAAAACCATCAATATTCATAGCATTTCTACTTACAAAATGAATTAATCCTTCTATTTTCTTAGCGTCACAATGTTCATTAACACAATAATAAGCAGCTTGTTCTTCTTTTCTTACCAACATAGAACCACAAATTGGACAAACCTTTGTCATTTCAAATGGAATTTCACTTCCATCTCTTCGTTCTTCAATTACTTTAACAACTTCTGGAATAACATCTCCCGCTTTTTTTATAGCAATTGTATCCCCTATTCTAATATCTCTTTCAATAACATAATCCTCATTATGTAAAGTTGTCTTAGAAATTGTACTTCCCATAAGAATAACAGGTTCTAATATAGCATTAGGTGTTACTTGACCAGTACGACCAACTGTAAACTTAATATCTTTTAATTTAGTTAAAACAAGTGTTGCGGGAAACTTATAAGCAGTTGCCCATTTTGGATATTTAGCTGTAAAACCTAACTTCTTTTGTGAATTTAAATCATTTAATTTAATAACAATACCATCTATTTCATATGGAAGTTCATCACGATGATCTGTCCAATAATTAGTAAATGTCAAAAGTTCGTCAATATTATGAACTAATTTTATATTTGGATTGACAACAAAACCTAAACTTTTCATAAATTCTAATGCATCACTTTGGGTATGAATATCATATTTTTCTGCCCCTGGTAAGTGATATAAAAAAGCATCTAAATTACGACTAGCAGCTATACTACTATCTAATTGTCTAACACTACCGGCAGCCGCATTACGTGGATTAGCAAAAGGTTCTTCACCATCTTTAATTCTTTTTTCATTTAAATCATTAAATGATTTTTTACTCATATATATTTCTCCACGTACTTCAATATCAAGTGGTCTATTTAAAGTTAGAGGAATACTCTTAATCGTTTTAACATTATGCGTAATATCTTCACCAGTCACACCATCACCACGAGTTGCGCCTCTAACTAATTTACCATTTTTATAAAGTAATGAGACAGATAAACCATCAATTTTAAGTTCCATTACATAACTAGGATTAGGTACTTCTTTTTTTATTTTATCATCAAAATTAATAATTTCACTTTCATTAAAAACATTACTTAAACTCATCATTGGAACTTCATGAACAATTTTATTAAAAGAATCAATTACTGTTCCCCCAACTCGTTCACTTGGTGAATTTTCTTGTTTTAACTCAGGATATTTAGTTTCTAACTTAATTAATTCTCTTAAATATTTATCATATTCTTGATCGGTAATTGTTGGATTATCTAAAACATAATAATTATAATTAGCTTGATTTAATATTTCTATAAGTTCTTTCATACGTGTTTCGATCATTTTTATCACCTTTATCATTATATCAAAAAAAGATAGTTTTTTAAACTACCTATTACGTGTATAAACACTACTTCCTACTTCTTTATAACCAGATTTTAAAGCTGTATTTATACTATAAACATTTTTAGAATCAATATATAAATCAATTGATTTTAAACTATCAACATTTTCAAATAAATATTTGCTTATTAAAACTAAAACTTTAGACGCATAATTATTACCACGATGTTTTTTATCTATCGCATATCTAATCTCAGCTTCAGTATTATTTTTATATAAATCAATTATTAATACGCCAATAAAATTTTCTTTTAATTTAACTAAATAATAATTAGGATTAACTAAATCCATTTTATTAAAATTAGTTGCATTTAAACTATCAAGTTCTAAATTATCAACTAAATTTTGATCTTTACCTAATTCATTAATAAAATTAGCTTGTCTATAATCTTCATTATTATATTTAATCAATTCAAATTCATTTAACTGTATATTCATAATATTACCTCATTTTAATTATAACAAAAAAAAGTAGATAATTCTACTTTAAAAATTTATAAGCAGCATTATTAGCTTTTAAATAACCATTCATATTTCCAATATCATAGAATGTATTATCTGTACGCCCTACGTAAAATTCTTCTTTACGCATTAATCTAAATAATGCATCAGTGAATAAATATTCACCACCTGTTTTTTTTATTTTTTCCAATTCTTTAAAGATACTTGGTTTTAAAATGTATGTCCCATTACTAGCAAGTAGTGATGGTGTTTCACGAAGTGATGGCTTTTCAACAACACCTAAAATACGATCAGAATCATGTTCATCTAATATTAACATACCATATTTATTTACTTCTTGAAGCTCTACTTCACTAGCACCAATAATATTAGCATCATACATAGTATAGGCCTTTTGTAAATCCATACATATAGGATATTTTCCTAAAAAGAATCCATCTCCATACATTACCATAAAAGGTTCTTTACCAACAAAATCTTTAGCAAGCATAATTGCATGTCCACTACCAAGTGGTTCTTCTTGATAAATATAAGTAATATTTAAATTATCAATTATATAATTAAGTGAATCTAATACTTTACTTTTTCCTTCTTCAATTAACTTTCTTTCTAATTCTAAATTATGACTAAAATAATCTTTAATTAAATCTTGGTTATGATTTAGAATAATACAAACATCAGTAATACCACTTTTAATCGCACTTTCAAGGGTATATTGAATTACTGGTTTATCTAATATAGGCATCATTGCTTTAGGAACTGCTTTGGTTACTGGTAAAAATCTTGTTCCTAATCCAGCAACTGGAATAACTAATTTTCTTACTTTCATATTATTTATCCTTATGTAGTGTTTCATATGTGAAGAAGAAAATAAGTACGCCTATAAAAAATAAAATAACAAAGAAAACACTATGCGAATCTTTTGAAAGCAAATCTTTAATTGGCTCCATAATATTATTAAAAAACTTCTCAATACTCTCTAACATAAAACTACTCCTTCCTTATACTCTTATGTCCTTTTAAAATCTTCTTAATTCCTATTGGGTGTGCGAATGCAATAGTAACTATTGATTTATCTATACTAACTATAACACCTGTTCCAAATTTTTCATGAATAACATGATCCCCTACTGTATAATCAACATCATTAGAAACTAAATTACTTGGTTTAACTCTACTAACAAATTCTTTAGGTTCTTCATCAGTTTCAATATATTCAGGACTTATTTCATTAATAAATCTAGATGGTGGATTACAACTTTCCATTCCGTAAATAGTTCTTCTTTTAGCATTTACAAGCCATAATCTTTTTTTAGCTCGAGTAATTGCTACATAACAAAGTCGTCTTTCTTCTTCAATTTGGTCCTCTTCAAACATAGAGTTACCATGTGGTAAAATTCCTTCTTCAACACCAATTAAGAATACATTATCAAACTCTAAACCTTTTGCTGAATGAGTAGTCATAAGTGTTACTACGTCATCACTATTTTTATGTTCTTCAACATCAGATACTAAACTAATTTCACTTAAGAATTCACCTAGTGAAATAATTCCATGTTCTTCTTCAAATGATTTAGTTATAGACTTAAATTCCTCTAAGTTTTCTAACCTAACTTCAGCTTCAATAGTTTTTTCACTTTCAAGTTCTTTTCTAAGACCACTTTTATCTAGAACTAATTCTACTAACTCAGTTAAACTAGAATTTTCCATTTCTTCTTTTAATTCTAAAATTATCTTTTTAAACTCTAGTTCTTTACCACTACTAATTACTTCAAACAAACTTTTATTTTCTAATGTTGCTTGTTCTTGTAATTTAGCAATCGTTTTTAAACCAATTCCTCTTTTTGGAGTATTGATAACACGAATCAAGCTAGTATCATCATAACTATTATATATCAATTTTAAGTAACTAATCAAGTCTTTTATTTCTTTTCGGTTGTAAAAGTAAAAACTTCCAATAACTTTATATGGTATATTATCTCTAAGTAATGCTTCTTCCATATTACGAGATTGAGCATTAGTACGATATAATACAGCAATTTCTTCTTTAGGTACTCCTTCTTTTATTAGTTTACCTATTTCTTTTGATACAAAATAAGCTTCATCTTTTTCATCATAAGCACGGTGATAATTAATTTTTAAACCATCTTCATTACTAGTCCATAAATTTTTATCTTTACGTAACTTATTATTTTTAATAACATCATTAGCTGCTTTTAAAATGATTCCTGTTGAGCGATAATTTTCTTCAAGCATAATTACTTCTGGATTATCATAATCTTTTTCAAAATTTAAAATATTTTTATAATTTGATCCACGCCAAGAATAAATACAATTATGAACAAAAACATCATTAGCCACATAATTTCGTAAACTTGGAATTTCTAAATCATAAACTTTTCCATTATAATTTAAATATTTAACTTCAACTATTTCATCACTAATTACTTTTTCATTATCATATGTACAAATACTCATTCCACGTTTTAAACTACCAATTGGCATAAAATCAAATATGTCTTTTTTACCTAGTCTAATTTTATTAACTAATTTTAAAGAATCAATATTATCAATTATTGGTTTTACATAATCTAGCGTTTCATCATAATCATTTCTAACAGTTTGTAATTTTACAACTTCATTGTTTATTATAACTGGACAACCCAATTTAGCTAGGCTATCATATTTGCTTTTATCTTTAGTTTTATAAAAAATACGATGTGAATTATAATCTCTAATTCCTCTTATTTGTGAATCAAAGAAATTTAAAAATAATACTTCTTTATTTAAATTTGAATTTTGATTATAGTAAGCATAATTATGTGGATAATCAGAAAATAAATAATTATCTGCCATTAATTTATTTACATCTTCTAATTTTGTATTTTTATATATTTCTAAATCACGATCACTTATAAATAAACTTTGTCCATAACCTAATTGATTTACTTTAGGAATACTATATTTTTTTACATAATAATTTTCCTTATTAATTGCTTCACTACGATTATTAAATTCGTTAAGAATCCAAAGTTTTTCTATTTCTTTATCATTTATTTTAATGTTTATTGTATTATTAGTATTCTTTCTAACTTTATTTAATCTTCCAATAAAATAACCAAGTATTTCATGTTTAGCTAAATAAACTATATATTTATCTAGTTTTTCTTTAGGTTTATAAAATAAAATATGATTTGGTGTAGCCTTAATTACTTTACCACTCTTAGTTTTTACTCTAACTATTTTACCTTTATAATCTTTAGAACTAACTTTTTCAACTTTAAAATAATTTACTTTATCTTTACCTGAACCACATAAAATTAAATCATTAGGTTTAACTTGATCAATTCGTTTTTGACCACGTTTTGTATTTACTAATGTAGTTCTTATTAAACATTGATCATTATCTCCAACAACACATATATTTTTATATTTGGCACTTATCATTTTAGTTAATATATATTGTGCCTCATTAGTATCCTGGTACTCATCAACTAATACATATTGGAAACGTTCTTGATATTTTTGTAATATTAAAGGATACTTACGAAATAAAAGAATTGGTTTCATAAGTAAATCATCAAAGTCAACAGAATTATTTGTTTCTAATCTTTGTTCATACTTACGATATACAGCAACAACTTTATCTTCAAATTCTGTATTCGCATACTTTTCATAATCATAAGAAGTAAGTAGTTCATTTTTCGCACCACTTATTTTATTTCTGATTGCTTTTGGATTATATTCTTTAATATCAAGATTTAAATCTTTCATAATCTTTTTTATTAGTGAAAGTGCATCATCACTATCAATGATTGTAAAGTTTGATTTTAAACCAACTTCTTCATAATTTTGTCTAATAATCATTAACCCTAAAGAGTGAAATGTTGAGATTTGAATTTTATTTCCAACATCACCTAACATGTTTACTATTCTTTCTTTCATTTCTTTAGCTGCTTTATTCGTAAATGTAATAGCTAAAATATTATAAGGGTCAATTCCCACTTCATCTATCAAATATGCAATTCTAGTTGTTAAAACGCGAGTTTTTCCACTACCAGCCCCGGCAAGTACTAAAAGTGGTCCTTCTGTTGTTGTAACAGCTTTTCGTTGCATATCATTTAACGCTTTTAATTCCATACTATCACCATTTAAATCATAACACATATTAAACTTTTTATAAAGAGTTTAACTAAAATTTACATGACAAATGCCTTAACACCATTTTAACTAGAGCGAATATACTATTATTGAAGTAGAAAGGGGAATTTTTTTGAAGAAGATTATTATTTCATTAATTGCTTTATTAATAATTATTGTTATTACAGCAATATGTATTAGTAAAGTAAATAAAGTTGATTCAAAATTAACTAAAGTTAAAGTAGCTGAAGTTACACATTCAATGTTTTATACACCACAATATTTAGCAGATGCTTTAGGTTATTTTGAAGAAGAAGGTTTAGAAGTTGAGTTTATTTTAACACCAGGAGCAGACAAAGTAACATCGGCTGTTTTATCAGGTGATGTAGAAATTGGTTTTTGTGGAAGTGAGGCAACTATTTATGTTTATAATCAAGGAGAAAAAGATTATTTAGTAAATTTTGCTGGATTAACTAAACGTGATGGTAGTTTTATTGTTTCTAGAGAAAAAATTGAAGATTTTACATTAAAAGACTTAGAAAGAAAAACAGTAATTGGTGGACGTCAAGGCGGAATGCCAGTTATGACTTTTGAATGGGCTTTAAAGGAAGCAGGAGTTAAGAATGTAAATATTGATACAAGTATTGAGTTTGCATCTATGTCAGGAGCTTTTATAGGAGGAACTGGAGATTTTGTCAATTTATTTGAACCAAACGCTTTACAACTTGAACAAGAAGGATATGGATATGTTGTTGCTTCCCTAGGAGAACTTGGTGGTGTTGTTCCATATACTGCTTATAATGCAAGAAAAAGTTTTATTGAAGAAAATCCAGAAATAATACAAGGATTTAGTAATGCTATAAATAAATCTTTAAAATATACACTTGAGAATGATGCAGATGTAATTGCAAAAGACTTAATTGATTATTTTCCTGATACAAGTTTAGATGATTTAACTAAAATTGTAGAGAGATATAAAGATAATGATTCTTGGTTTAAAACAACAGAAATAAAAGAAGAAGATTATAATCATATTATGGAAATTATGGAAAGTTCCAACGCTTTAGATAAAAAAGCACCGTATGATAAATTAGTAACAACTGAATTTGTAAAATAATGTCAAATATTTTAAAAATAGAAAATTTAAAAAAAATTTATCATACAAAAGATAAAGAAATTTTAGCTGTGGATAACTTTTCATATAATTTAAATAAACATGATTTTGTCTCACTTGTTGGACCTAGTGGTTGTGGAAAATCAACAATTTTATCAATTTTATGTGGTTTGGAAGAAAAATCCTGTGGAAAAATAACTTTAGATGATAATATAAAAATTGGATATATGTTACAACAAGATTGTCTTTTGGATTGGTTAACAATACTTGATAATTGTTTATTGTCACTTAAAATAACTAATCAGTTACATGATGAATCAAAACAATATGTTTTAGATTTACTAGAAAAATATGGACTTAAAGATTTTATTTATAGTTACCCTAA
>CALVVE010000006.1 GCA_944363775.1 uncultured Bacilli bacterium
ATATAAAATTTCTTCTTTCGAATAATCTAATAGTTTTAAAAAATCTCTACCTGCTAAATTCATATTAATCGGCCCTTTCTAGTGGCATACTCATACATCTTGGACCACCACGACCACGTGATAATTCAGCACTATTCATTTCTAATACTTTTATTCCGTGTTTACGCAATACTTCATTAGTAATATTATTACGATTGTATACTACTACTACTCCAGGAGCAATACAAAGGGTATTAGAACCATCATTCCATTGTTCACGTTCAGCACTTACTTTATCTCCACCAGCACATGGAATAAGTGTAACTGGATATCCTAAATAAGTTTCTAAAATATTTTCTAGTGAATCATTAATTTCTTTTACATTTAAATCTTCATCACTTTCTGGAATATCCCCTTCAGTAATTTCAAATACTTGAAGTGTTTCCATAATTCCTGGATGATATGTAAATTTATCTACATCTATTTGTGTAAATACAGTATCAAGATGCATAAATGCACGTGAATTTGGAATATTGAAAGCTAAAACTGTATCTATTTTACATTCTGGATCTTTAAATAAGTTTTTAGCTAATTGATCAATTGCTTCAGCTGTTGTACGTTGTGAATATCCAACTGCTAAAACATGTTCATTTAAATTAAGAACATCCCCACCTTCAATATGATGTGGTAAATAACGATCATAATATTTATCTACACCAGCATAATCTGGATGATATTCAAAAATATATTCAGCGTAAATTGTTTCACGATTACGTGTTACTGAAAACATTTTATTTAAAGCAATACCATGACCAATACTAGCGAATGGATCACGTGTAAAATATAAGTTTGGCATTGGATCAGCAATAAACTTAGATTCTTCACTAACTAAGTCTACTAAAGATTTTTCAATTTCTCTTTTAGCACGATCTAATTCACCAATTTGAATACCTTCCATTGTTTTTAATACTAATTTTTTATTATCTTTAATATTGTATAAATATTCAAATACCAAATTTTTATACTTTGGTGTACGTATTCCTGCTTCATAAATAAATTGACGTAGGAATTTTGTTTTAATTTCATCTGATATACCAATTACTTCAGCCATTAAATCTTCAAGATAAACAACTTCAACACCTTGTTTTTTTAAAATTGAAGCAAATTCATCATGTTCCTTAATAGCATCAGGTAAATAAGGAATATCATCAAATAGTAATCGTTCTAGTGTATCAGGAGTTAAATTTAATAACTCTTTACCAGGGCGATGCAATAAAACTTTTTTAAGTGGTTTTATTTCACTTGTTACATGAATCATTTTTTCATCCTTCCTTTTTACTCTTCTATAGGCATCCCTATTATCAGTATTGTATCATTTTATACAAAAAAAGTAAACACTTAAAAAAAAATTGTAGAAAATACTCTACAATTAATTCATAACTTCTTTAATTTTAGTTTGAGCAGCATATACTGAATCACCATCTGGAACCATTACATATAATAATTGATTTCCATATGTATATGTAACATTATTACTTCCACTACCATCTAAACTAATATTTTCAATAGTCCAACTAGGCATATCATTAAGTTGTTTTTTTACTAAAGCAGTAATTTCACTTTGTGACATGTTTGTTTGAAAACTACTTCCAACAGCATTTAATAAATCAGAATAATTAGTTAAAATTGTTGTACTGTTAGCAACTTTATTTAAAATTGCACTTAATACTTTTTGTTGATTCTTAACTCTTTGTTTATCACCGTCAACAAATGATTTACGTTCACGAGCGAATGCTAAAGCTTTCTGTCCATTTAAAGTATTGTTACCAGCATAGAAAGTATATTTTACTCCCATACCATGTGTTGTGAAAGTATAATCAGAATATACATCAATTCCCCCAATAACATCTACAATATTAATTAGAGTTGTAAAGTTAACATGAGCATAATAATTTATTTCAATACCAAGTAAATCTTCAACAGTTGAAACACTTTCATTTATTCCATATATACCAGCATGTGTTAATTTATCTTTAGCTCCAAAAGAATGTAATGTAACATAATAGTCACGAGGAATTGAAGTAAGTAATATTTTATGCGTTTTAGGATTAATAGTAACAACCATATTCACATCACTACGAGCCATACTATTAATTGTTCCTGAACTATCAGCCCCACTTATATAAATATTAAAAGATTCATTAGTAACATCTTTTTTATTTTCAATTTTACTTACTTTCTTACTAACTTCAATTGTATAAAGAATTTCACTATATTCATCTATCTCATACATACTTTCACATAATATATTATAAAGAGAACTACTTACAAATATAGGATTATTATCTTTTAATGAAGATTCAATATCATTTAAATTTTCTACTTCATTATAAGTAACAGATAATTCTTTTTTTAATTTATCTAAAGCTTCATTATCTAAATCATTCTTTTTATTTAAAACTGTAATTTCTTCATTTTTTAAATCATTCTCATCTTTAAAATCAGATTCATTATTAACAACAACATAATATTTTTCAACCTGTTTAGTAACATTATCTAACTTACCCAAAAAATTTATTGTTGTATACATATAATATGTTCCTATTCCATAAATAATAGAAAGTAAACACATAAATACAACACAAATCCATTTTATTTTAGTTTTAATATTCTTCTTTATTATTAAAAATACTAATAAAATAGAAATCAAAATTGTTACAATAGATAGTGGTAACATGTATTTATCAGGAACTATATTTAAATATAATAATACTCCCATAAATACAATAAAAAGGGCTGAATATATCCCAGCAATTATTTTAAAAATTAAATTTTTCTTTTGTTTCTTTTTTTTCACAATCACACTTCCCTAACTATCTTTATCCACCAAAAATTTATCAAACTTTAAATTCATTAAAAAATCAAAAGGATAAGAAAAAACTTTTAAAGATAATATAAATGTTATGAGTATTCCACCAATAACTGAACCTATTATAACATAAAAATCATTATATTCTAATAACATCTTAAAAATATTGTTTTGTCTTAACAAAATAATTAATATTAAATGTAGTAAATAAACTTGTAAAGTTCTACTACCAAATTTTGAATAAAATGTTTTTTTATTTGGTACTAAAGTAATTAAACCAAGAATTAGTAAAATACTAATAAATAACCAACTACTTCTTATAAATACACCTAAAAGATTTGATACTCCCATTGAATCATATGAATCTTTGCCATAAAGCATGTCATATTTAAAATGAAAAGTAGTCATATATTTAAAAATAAATAAACCAACTATCATAAATAAAATTATAGCTAAAATTTTAAATATTTTATTTTCACGTATCTTTTTTATATGATCATTAGTAACATAATAACCAATTAAATAAATTGGTAAAAATACAAGAATACGTGAAAGAGATGCGGTATGTTTAGCATAATCATCAAAACCAACTAAAAGACAAAGTAAAATAGATATAGCTATTAAATATTTAGGCTTAACCCTAGTAATCACAGGCATAATTAATTGATAAGCAATTAATAGTTGTAAATACCAAAGTCCTATTTTAGCACAATATATACTAAATTCACCCTCACCTATAATCATAAGTATAAACTGAAATACAGCATAAATCAAGATATAATTAAATATTTTATTTTTCACTAATTTTCCATCAACAATAGATTTTTTAGCAAAATACCCAGAAATAAAAATCATTGCTGGCATGTGAAAAAAATAAATTAAAATGTAGAGACATTTAATAACATAAACATCTCTTAATGATGTCATTAAATGTCCTACAACAACTAAAATGATTAAAATAAATTTTAAATTATCAAACAAATAGTCTCTTTGAATTCCAATTTCTTTCATACAAATTTAAACCACTGCTCCTAATACACTTGTAATAAAACCTCAAAAAACAACTATTCTTTATTCTTTTTCAAAACAAATTCTATTTCTTTACCATCGTAACTAAATAAAGTATCTTGTTTTTGGGAAATACATTTTATTATAATATTTTTTCTGTTATCAACTACTTTTTTTACTAAATATACACCTGTTAATCTATCAAATTTATCTTTAAGAACTCTTAAATATCTCTTTTTCTTATTTAGAAGAAAATCCTTTTGAAAAGAAATAATAATTTTTTCTTTAACATTCATATTAGAAAATATATTTAAAATTCCAATAGAATTGGCACTATAATCAATTGCCTTAGAAAAATCAATATTAGGAAACAATCTTCTAATTTCTCTTTTATAAACATTATTAATATTATTAGAAATAAAAGTATTGTTAATGTGTAGCTTATTATATAAAAATAAACAAATTGCTTCACGAATATAAACATTTTTATACCCTTGTAAAGTAATATAATTATATTTATTAGAAAATTCATTAATAAATAACTTGTTTTGTAAAACTTTTTTCATATAAAAGCAAAGATAAATATTTTGGTTTAAAGAATCAATCTTATTTAAAATATCAAACAAATTTTCTGTTACATAATTATTCTTTAAATTACCAGCAAACAATAAAATATTATCATTTTTTATTTTTTGTTTTATTGGAAGTATTAACTTTTTTTTATTTAAAAATATATACTCACAAACTTTTTGAGTTACTTCTAAAGAATCATTACTACAATATTTTTTTATAAAATTATCATAATTCTTAAATTTTGATAAATCTTGTAATTCTTTTAATAAATCGTCTTCTTTTTCCACAATTGGAAATGGTAATTCTTCTAATGGAAAATAAACACTTCTACCATTCATATACTCTTTTTTATCATAGGCATATAAAACAATTTTTCGTCGAGTATTAGCAAAATCAAAAAACACGCTAGAATAATCTGTAATTAAACAATCTGCAATATTTAAAAATTCATATGTTTCATATTCATTAGGAAACATTTGGATTTTATCTAAATTATTAATATCAATTGCCTGCTTTACTAAATTGTGCAATTTTACATATACAATAGTATCTTCTGATAATTTTTCATTTAAAGTTTTTAATAAATTTTCAATGCATTCATATTGATTATTATTTTTGTTTTTAGTAGAACCACGTCGCCATGTAGGCATATATACTATGACTCTTTTTTTATCAATTTTTAATTTTTTTCTCAAATTTTCTCTACTCTTTTTATCATAAAAGATACTATTTCTAGGATAACCAACAATAAGATTTTCTCCTTTATATAAATTTTCTATCATATAATCATGCATCATAATATTATATGTATATTGATTAGGATGAATAAAATAATCAGTCATCATAAAATTCCTTTGATAATTTCCACTTTCATGTGGAGCATCTTTAATAGATTTTCCTAATCCTTTTAATGGAGTCCCATGCCAGGTATTAATAAAAATTTGACCATCTTTTTTTATAAAATAACTTGGAAACCCTACATTATTTATTAAATATTTAGCAGTTGCTAAAATTTTACAATATTTATGACTATGTAATATAACAAATTTTACATTTTTCAAATTACTATTTTTAATCAATTTCTTAGCATTTTTTAATCCTGATTTTTTTATACCTATATAATAAATATAATTACCATATTTATTATTTGATTGTAATTCTTTCAAAATATAATATGGATTACCAGAAAAATTATCAGCGCCATATGATTGTAATAAAATTATATTATTATCAATTTTTTTATTCTCATAACATTTTGTATAATAAAATCGACACTTAAGTGATTTGTTATGTAAAATTTTATTAATTCTTTTACGTAATTTTCTTAATATTATAATTTTTTTATTCTTTTTTATTTTCTTCTTACAAATTGACAAAAAACTTTTTTTCTTTTTCTTTTTTTGGGCTTTTTTTATTTTTTCAGATTCCTTTTTTAGTATATAGTTATAAGTAGAATAAAAATTATTTGTTTTTCCATTTACACCTGAAATCATAACACTATAATTAAAATTAGAAAAATCTTTAACAAAAGTGTTAAATCTTTCTTCCTCGAAAAAATAATCAATTGGTTTATGTGCATCAAAACCTGGAATATTCATTAAAATTTTATTTTTATTACTATACTTTAAATAATATTTTACAAAATCTATTATACCTTGATGAATCTTTGTTATTTCACTATATTCTTCCTCATCTTCAAAGTAATAACAAACTTCATTATTTTCATTCACATCAAAATATAAAAATGATGGTTTAGGAGCAGAAGCCAATAAAATATCAATTAATGCGGTATTCAACAATTGGCGCTTTAAATAATTTTTTGATAAATCAAAATTAAATGTGTCATTAAATACATAAGCATTTATATCATCATTTAAAATAAATGTATCATCAAGGCCACTACGTCTTGATAGCCCATAAGCAATTAAAGTTTTAACATTACAATTAAATTTCCAATTTTCAAATAATTCCTTTAAGGCAATTGCGCCACTACCACGATAACCAATGTCTACTATACAAACATTTTTAAAATCTTTTATTTTTTCTGAATAATATTTTTTTGTAGCTTCTACTATACTAGAATTACTTTCTTTAATTAAATCAACATTTTCCTCTATTACTCTTACTAAAATATTTGCTATTCTTTTAGTAATAACATCATCTAATTTTACATTATACCTTAATAATTTTTTTTCTAAAATCATTAAATTTGATTTTTTTAAAATATCTCTAACTAAAAATTCATCATCACTATAGTCTATTGGTCTTAAAATAAATTGCCAAATAAACCTTTTCAAATCTTTTTCCGGTGAAGTCTTTAAAGTTGCATGACGCGACCACAACACATACTCACTCTCTATATCATCATATATCATATCATATACTTTTTTTAAAATAAATCCATCTCTAGATAAAAATAAAATTTTATCAATATTATTCTTTAATGCAAAATTATGAATCCAATTCACATATCCCAAAACAAAAAGACCACTATGAATAAAACCATATTTATAATATAAATTATTAAGTTTTTTGTTTTCAACACCATTAAAAAAACTATTTTTTACTATTGCATTATAAAAGCTACTAATAGTTGGAGTCATTTTAAACTCATCAATATAAAAAGGTATATCTGAATTTTTTTCGTAAAAATAACTTTCTATATTATTCTTTTTAGCATTTTCTATATCAGATCTTATATTATCCCCAATATGAATAATTGATTTATTAGCATAATCTTTTTTTACTATTTGATATAAATCACCATTATGTTTGGTTGCGCTATAGTCACAACTTACATATAATTTATCATAATTAATATAACCGCAATTTTTTAATATTTCTGCAATATAGCGACTTGGAAAATACATATCTGAAACTATAATAATTTTTTTCTTTAATTTAAGTAATTTTTTATAAACTTCACTCATGTAAGGATTAGCATAACAAAATTGTTTTTCTAATTCAAATTCTTTTTGTACACCATCATTAATTGAAATTCCAACTTGCAAATTTAATTCTTTATATATATCATTAATAGTGATTTCTGTGTGTCCATAACTTTCTTTCTTTTTCTTACGAGCTGTTGCTTGTGCCCTTACTCTTATTGCTGTAAAATCGACTATATTATAATAAGGGCTTAATATCTTAAACAAATCTTTTGGATTATTAAAAGGTCTTAAAATTAAAGTATCGAAAATATCAAATGAAATTATATCATACTTACTTAATTTTTCTACTAATTCATCTACAGTCTCACGCTCATATTGTTTATTAATACTATTATTCATATTATATCTACTCCCACTTAAACTTCAATAAAAATTAGAAGGACTTACTACATAATGAGAACATTCTCATTTAATTTACTTTTTCTTCACTAATTACCTACTAACTTTTAACTTTACTTTTCATAAATTCATTATATTCATCTAATATTTCATCTGGTTTACCTTGTTTTTTTATTTTACCTTCATGCATCCAAATAACTTCATCACATAACTCTCTTAGTGTTGCAGAAACATGTGAAACAATTACAACAGTTCTATTTTCATCCATTATTAATTCTTTCATTTTATTATAACTTTTAATTTTAAAAGCTGCATCCCCTACTGATAAAACTTCATCAATAAGCATAATATCAGTTTCTAAAATCGCTGTAATAGCAAAAGCTAATTTAGAATACATTCCAGAAGAATATGTCTTAACTGGTTTATAAATAAAATCACCAAGATCTGCAAATTTAATTATTTCTTTTTCTTTTAATTTTATTTCTTCTTCTGTAAATCCTAATAACATTCCAGCCAAATATATATTTTCATATCCAGTCAAACGATTTTGAAATCCTACACCAATTGATAATAGAGAAACTGAGTTTCCGTGTAAATCAATAGTACCTTTATCAGGTGAAAAAATACCAGCAATTGCACGAAGTAATGTACTTTTTCCACTACCATTTTTACCTATTATACCAACTATTTTTCCTTTAGGAACATCAAAAGAAATTCCCCTAATAGCCTCAAAAGTTTCCAACTTTGAAGTTTTACGATGTAATAAAGATTTTTTTATTGAAAACTTTTTTAATCCCTTATAACTAATGTGTAAATTTTTTACTGAAATTGATATTTCATTCTTATTATCTTTCATTATATCACCTTTGCATAGCTATTTTCATATTTATGAATTATCTTAACACCAATCATAGTTAATATTATACCAACAAAAAGCCAAAATGACAAACCAGCTAAACTTGGCATTTTACCATCAATTAATATTTTTCTAAATTCATCCATTATAAAAGCAGCAGGATTTACTCTAAGTAGAATTCCATTGTAAGGCGCTGGTACCCTTGTTCTAATATTATAAAATATTCCAGATAAATAAAACATAAGTTTTAATACAATATTAACAACATTAAATAAATCTTCAACGTATATACCAAAGTGAATTAAAATTGAACCAAGTCCAAAACTAACTACATATAAAACAATTAGTATTGGAATAAACCATAATATTTGAATAGTAAATGGAACATTAAAAATCAACATTAAAACAATAACTAGTGAGAATGAAATCATCATTTTAAATAAATATTTAAACGATTTTGATAGTAATAAAATATATTTAGGAATATACACTTTAGTAACTATTGATCGATTACTACTAACTAATTTTACACTACCACTAATCATTTGTTTAAAGAATGTCCATGTTGTAAGTCCAATAAATACAAATACTGGAAAATAAGGCTCACTCGTTTTAAATACAATTTCCACAATAAATGTATAAATTAGCATAAAACAAATAGGATCTAACAACCACCAAACCCAATTTAAATAAGAATTGGCAACTTCACTTTTAAGCTCAGCTTTAGCAGAATAAACTGCATACTTATAATATTTTTTTACATTTTCAAAAAATCTTTTCATACATCACCATTTTCTATTTTTATCAACAAAGTAAAACATATTAAATGTTAAATATTATTTTTAAAAATTTTTTCAACTACTCTCTTCGTTGCATTACCATCATCTAAATAATTAAATTTATTATTAAATTTTTTATATTTTTTATCATAAACAAATTTATTGTTTTTAATTGTTTTAATTAACTCTTTTTCTTCTTCTATAATTGGGCCAGGAAGTTCATCTAAATCAATATAAAAATCTCTTAAATTATTTTTATATTCTTCTAAATCATACATATAAAATAAAATTGGTCTTTTTAGATTTGCATAATCAAAGAATACACTTGAATAATCAGTAATAAGCATATCTGAAATAATATATAAATCATTAATATCTTCATAATCAGAAACATTATAAACAAATCCATCATATTTTTCAAAATCAAATTGATTAGCCACAAAATAATGAGCTCTAAATAAAATTACATATTCATCTGATAAAGATTCTTTTAAATTTTCAAAATCAACACCTAATTCATATGTATAACCAACACCTATTGTATGTTGATTATCTCTCCAAGTTGGAGCATATAAAATGACTTTTTTATCTCGTGGTATATTTAAGTTTATTTTAATTTTTTCTATATCACTTTCTTTAAAGTTAATTAAATAATCATTCCTTGGGTATCCTTCTTCAACAATTATATCTTCTTTACCTAAAGCTTTTAAATTAAACGCAGAAATAAACTTTTCAGAACAATATTTAGAAGGAGAAATCATATAAGTATATCTTAAAGCATCATTATTATATTTTTGTCTTAATAACTCATTATCAGTGTTTTCATTTCCACCTTTTACTTCAATATCAAATCCTAATTTTTTTAATGGAGTTCCATGCCAACATTGAATAAAAACTTGTTCATCCTTCTTTACTAAATATTCTGGTATACGTGAATTAGTAATCCAATATTTTGCTTGAGCACAATATTCAAAATAAGTTGCTGAATTATTTTTAATAACAATAGTACGATTATTATTAAAATAATATTGTTTTTCAGTAGGACTTTTAAAAGCCCAAACAAAAGTATAGTCAGAAAACTTCGGATCTCTTAACATATATTCATATATTGCTTTAGGACTATCAACATATTTTCTTCCCATAAATGCATCAAAAACAATCATCTTATCATTAATTGGTAAATTATAATACTTTTTCATATAAATTCTTTTTCTTCTATTTAATAAAGCTTGATCGTATTTTCTTTTTAATTTATAATTTTTACCAATTAATTTTAAAAGAATTGCCTTAATAATTTGATGGCGATATTTTCTTCTTAATCTTCTTAATTTTTTCTTAGTTTGTTTTATTTCCTCTCTTGTATTATTCACAACATATACACTCCTTAAGTACTTCTATACTACAATTCTTATTATCTAAATAATTAAATTTCTGATTAAATTTATTATATTTTTCACTATATTTGTTTACATTCTTTTTAATATTTATAACTTCATTACATAATTTTAATTCATTTTTTTCTTTTATTATTGGTCCTGGAAGTTCATCTAAATCGATATAAAAATCACGTAATTTATTTTTATAATTATCATAGTCATACATATAAAAAATCATTGGTCTTTTTAGATTAGCATAATCAAAGAAAACACTTGAATAATCAGTAATAAGCAAATCACTAATAATATATAAATCATTTATTTCATCATAATCACTTACATTATAAATAAAATTTTTATATTTAGAAAAATCAAATTTATTAGCAATAAAATAATGACTTCTAAATAATATTACATAATCTTTACTAAGTTTTTCTTTTAATACATCGAAATTTAATTCAATATGTTGTGTATATCCTAATCCTGATATATGTTCATTATCTCTCCAAGTTGGGGCATATAATATAATTTTTTTATTATTAGGTATATTTAATTTATTTTTTATCTCTTTTATTTCTTCTTTTGTATACTTAAATAATTGATCATTTCTTGGATAACCTTTTTCAATTATTTTAGTTTTATTTGTTAATTTAAATGCACTTGTAAATTTCTCTGTACAAAAACTAGATGGTGAAAGCATATAATTGTATCTACTAGAATCTTGTAAATACTTATTTTGTATTTCTCTTTTGGAATTCAACGCATTATTGCCATCTACTTCAATATCAAAACCCAATTTTTTTAATGGTGTCCCATGCCATGTTTGAATATATATTTGCCCTTTCTTTTTTATAATCCACTCTGGCAATCTAGAATTAGTAATAAAATATTTTGCTTGATGATAAACTTTTTTATATTCTTTACTGTTATATCTTACTACTTTAGTACGCTTATTTTCTAGATAACTAAAATCATCAGGATGTTTAAACGCCCAAACAAATTTATAATTAGAATATTTTTTATTATTTAAAAGTTCTAAATATAAAGCTTTAGGATTACATGTATATTTTCTTCCCATGTAACACTCAAAAACAATTAAATTAGAATCTACTTTTAAACCTAATCCTATTAATAAATATTTTAATTTACGATATTGTAATAAAAAAAACCTAGTTATCAATCTCAAATATTTATGTTTTTTTAAAAATGAAATTATTTTTGATCTATATTTTCTTCTTAATACTCTTTTCATACTTCTATTCCCCTTACTACAATTTCTTCAGCTAATTTATTAGTAACATCTTTTTGTACTTCAATATATTTATTACAATAATCACTTACAATTTTTTTATTATATCTTTTACCTATCGAATCATATAAATCATCTATATTAGTAAAAAAATATTTTTTAAATTCTTTTTTTAAATCAATATTTATTCCAGGATTCTTTTTATACTCATCATAATCATAAGCATATATATATAGTTGTTTATTTAAAACTGAGGCTTCTAGTGATAATCCAGAATAATCAGTAATTACAAAATTAGCCACACTAAGAAGTTGTAATGTTGAAAATTCATTACATAAATAAACATTATTACTACTTTGATATTTTTCTTTTATATTAGGATGAAGTTTTAGTATTAGTATATAATTTTTATCACTAAATTTTTTTATAACATCTTTAATTTTATAATTATTATTTGGTCTAAAAGTTGGTGCATATAAAATGACTTTTTTATTTTTAAAATTAGGATACTTTTGATAAATCTTATCTCTATTAATATTACTATGTTCTTTTAAATAATCAACACGTGGTAAAGTTCCAATAATAAATTTATCATTACTATATCCAAAAGATTCTTTCAAATTTTTAGTTGTTTCCGTTGAAGCCGATAAAATATAATCATAATTCTTATGCATATGCATTTCTTTCGCAATAACTTTTTGTTTATCTGTTATTAATGATTGATAACCAAACTTTTTAATCGCACCTAATGAATGCCAAATTTGAAATATTTTTAAACTATTTTTATGATTTAAAACACTAACTGTAATATTGTAACCATCAACAACACAAACTTTACTAGTTGCCAAATGATACATTTGTCTAAAAAAATATATAACATTTTTAGTTAAAACGTCCCATATATTTTTTTCAACTCTTTTAGTCATTACAACTATTTTAAAATCATAATTTTCATTTAAATTACCAATTAATTTTCGAAAGTCAATAGATGGTCTATCAGATTGACGACTTAAAAAAAATATTTTGTTTTTATTTGTTGGAAGTATTTTAAAAATAATATATATACAATTTAAAATGAAGATATTAAATCTAATTAAATATTTATACATATACCATCACTTCCTATACCAAGTCAATTATACTAAAATATGACAATATTTGCAATGAATGTAACAAATTTATACATAATTTACTTCAACAATATCATCAAATTCTATAACTGAATTTAATAAATATAATTTTTTATAAACTTTATCTATCTTTTTTATAACATCAATCGTTTCCACATATTCTAATTCATAGTAATGTTTTATTAAAACTTTTTCACCTATTTTTAATTTATTTATTTTTTGATTTAAAACATAAAAATAATCATCACTAAATTCTTTTTTATCCTCACTAAATTTTTCAACTTTCTCCAAAGCTTCTCTAAAACCTTTTAAAGCATCAAACGGCATAAATTGTACTGCTCTATCAATATTATTCTGCATTATGACCTCCTATTAATTTATTACGCTCTCTTCCTGTTGCATCACTTAAATAACTAGTTGCTCGAAGAATTGAATTTTTACCAAATTTATTTTTAATTTTTATAACAGTTTCTTCTAATTTATTTTCTTCTTTCGCTGCTTCAAATGAAGTAAATAAATTAATTTGTTCATATCTTTTTTCTGAAACATTTCCAAAAGTAATACCTATTCTTCTAATTAAAAATTGTTCATTAATACGATAATCATATTCTTCAAGTACTTTATTTAAAATATATTTATAACTAGATGTTGCTTCTTCTAATTTAAAAGAAAATTTTAACGGTTTAATAACATTTTTAGAATAACCTATATAAATACCTATATATGATGTATATAATTTTTTTTCAACTAATCTTAAAACCATATTATCAATCATTTCAGATAATACAATTCGAGTTTGTTCAAAGTTATAATCTTTAAACAATATTTGACTATTAGAAAAAGAATTATGTTTTGGTTTATAAGCTTTTATATCAGTAATTGTACATGGTTCAATACCCCAAGCATGATCTATTAAAAACTTTGCATTCTTACCAAACTCTTTATATAATATTTTAGGATCACAGTGAGCCACATCATACATATCTTTTAAATGAAGTTTATGAAGTCTATTTTCTGTTCCAACATTAATTCGCCAAAAATCGGTAATTGGAGTATGATGCCATAACTCTTTTTTATATTTTTCTTCATCTAAATAACCAATATTAGTTTTGGAATGTTTTGCTGTTATATCTAACGCAATTTTAGTTAAATAAAGATTAGTTCCTATACCTGCAGTTGCTGTAATACCTGTTGTTTTATATACATCATCAATAATTGTTTTAGCAAGTTCTATTGGATTTTTTTTATAAAGTTTTAAATAATTAGTAACATCTAAAAACATTTCATCTATTGAATATGGATGAATATCTTCTTTAGCAACATATTTTAAATAAACACTATAAATTTTAGCTGAGTATTCAATATATTTTTTCATTCGTGGTTTAGCAACTATAGGATGAACATACTTTGGTATCTCCCAAACACGACATCTATTTCTTATCCCTCTAGCTTTCATTTTAGGTGAAATAGCAAGACAAATTGCACCATTACCTTTTTTTGCATCTGCAACTATTAAATCAACTTTAAAAGGATCAAGTCCCCTTTCAACACATTCAACAGAAGCATAAAAAGTTTTTAAATCAATACACAAATAAAAACGTTTCATCAAATCACCAATTATATTTTAACACGAACAAATGTTCTTTGGAAGGCTTTTTTATTAAATGGCAAAAGTTTACAAAAAAAAGAAGCTATTTAGCTTCTACAATTAATTTAATTGCCGTTCTTTCTTCACCATCAATTACAATATCTGTAAATGCTGGAATACATATTAAATTTTTACCAGAAGGTGCGACAAATCCTCGTGCAATTGCAATTGCTTTAATTGCTTGATTTAAAGCTCCAGCTCCTACTGCTTGAATTTCTACTTCACCCTTCTCACGAAATACATTAGCAAGTGCTCCTGCTACTGAATTTGGATTAGATTTTGATCTAACTTTTAATGTTTCCATAATTTCATCCTTTCTTTTGTACAATACATATTATGTTGTAAATAAAAAAAAAGAACACAATTTTAATTATTTGTATTCTTCCTATTATATTTAACTTCATTAATAAATAAACAAAGTACAAATGGTATAAAGAATATATATGGCATTGCATATCTAAAATAAGAATTTACTGGAGATGCAATACAAATTAATAAGCTTATTAATGATGGTAATATAACAAATATATATTCATATTTCTTTTTAATAATTATATAAACCAATAAAGTTAACAATACTAAACCATAAAAACCAATATTTGAAACTAAACCAATTAGCGGTACATATGGAAAATGTTTTCCAACTGCAAATAAAACATTTCTAAGACCACTTAATGAATTATAGTGATAATCAACTACCCCTTCATCACTTATTAATGAATAATATTTACCGTAAATATACCATCTAGTATGTCCTGGATAAAAATAACCATAAACATTATTTATAGTTGCTTCAACATAAACTTCTGGATGTTTTAATAATCCACTAAACCATACTTTAAAATATTCTTTTAACTCTTCATTTGTTGTAGTTGGATCATACTTATTTTTTACATCATCTGATTTTTCTGGATCATATCTTTTAGCTAAAGTATCAAAATCAAGGATATCATCAACAATTTCTTTTTCTTCTTTAGTAAAAGATTCAGGATACTTTTTCGCAAGTCTTGCTGTTTGTTGAAATGGAATAGATAAAACTTCTCTAATACTACCACTAGTTATTTTTAAACTAGGAAGTAATACTTTATCAAATGAAATATAAAAGCTTATAAAAATAATTAAAATTAATAATAAACTTTTACGATATTTTTTATTAAAAATAATTACAAATGGAAGTGATAAACAAACTACATATACCCCATTATTTCTAAAGAGTGCAACTAAAATAATATTAATTAAAAACAATAATAAACTTTTTTTGTTTAAATCTTTATTTTTAATAATTAAATATATAAATATTCCATAAAAAATTACTAAACTAGTATAAATAACATCTTTTACTCCTGACATTGCATAAAATGGAAACATTGGTACAAACGCATAAAAACAAAGTAATATTAAACGAATTTTTACATTTACATTCTCTTTTTTTAATACATATATAGTTGCAATTAAAGAACTCATTAATACAAATGTTTGAAATAAACTATAGAAAAACAAGCCTAAATTATCACTACCAAATAATCTTCCTAATTTTAAGAATCCACCTAATAACATTGTATGTAAAACAGGATGATGATTAGTTAAATTAACTTTGTCTGATAATGGAATCGCATATGTAATATATTTTGTTGGAATATTAAAGAATTGAAGTATTTGATAACTTGGATCTGGTGATAAAATAATTGGATAAAAAGCAATCATATAAATTAACCAAGCTAGAGCTAAAACTATAAAAGAACATTTTATAGGATGATTATCAAAATATAAACTAAATTTAGATTTACATTTTTTTATTTTTTCACTTTTATTTAACCATTTATTTAAATAATAAAAAATTATAACAAAAATGAAACTATAACCTATTACTCTAATTATTGTAATTAATATTGATAATTTTCGATAAAATAACATATCCCATGAATTTAATTGGTGAAAACTATCACCTAAAACCATAAATATACCAAATAATAAGGCTAGTATTTTTTGTAAAATATGTATATTTTTTAATTTTATTTTATTTAAGAAATATATAGTTAAAATAACTAATAAACCTAATAAAAATAAATTAATAGTAAATGGATCTCTAATATTAAAAGTATGTTCATATAATCCTAATTGATCAAAAAAACATGAAAAAACAATAATAACTGCGATTAAAACATTTACTAACTTTTTCACAAAATCACCTTCTTCAAACATTATAACACAAAAATATATACTTTTAATCATTTACATGATATAATAAACATGTTATAGAAAGAGGTTGATTATTATGAAAAAAATAATAATTATTTCCATTATTGGATTATTAATATGTTCAGGATGCGGTTTTGTTCCAAATAATAAATGTATGGGAACTTATAATAAAGAAATTGCTAATAAAGAAATTGAATTCAAAGGTGATTATGCAATATGTTCAAATGTAAATGGTGATCCAATTTTTAAAAATAGTGATAAAGCTTTTGATAAAATTACAAATGATTATAGTGAAACATTAGATATTATTCAAGAAACCTTTAATTTAAAAGATTTTAATAAAAATAATGTAGATGAATATTATAAATATAGTAGCCAGTTAATCGCAACTAGCGAAAGTAATAAAAAAGAAGGAGCTAACCTATCTACCCTATTAGAAATATATAAGAATGCTAATGAAACAAGTAAATAACTTGTTTTTTTGTATATTTTTTTAATAATTAACCATTATGATATTGGGTGATTAAATGAACGAACAAGAAAATGAAATTAATGTATTAGATGAACTGAATAAAGGAGCTTGTATGGGAAAAGATGCAATTCATTTTGTATTAGATAAAGTTGAAGATGATAATTTAAAACAAGTTTTAAATGAACAATATGAAAAATATAATAATATAACCAAAAGAATATCTGAATTGTATCCAGAATACAGTAACAATGAACCACATGAAACTAATGCATTAAATAAAGTTCTAACATGGTATGGTATTGAAATGAAAACAATTACTGATAAAAGTTCATCTAAAATTGCTGAAATTTTATTACAAGGGACAAATATGGGAATTATTGAAGGAAGAAAATTATTAAATCATAAACATACTGATCCTGAAGTTAATAAATTAATGGAAGAATATGTTTCTATGCAAGAAGATGCAGTTGAAAAATTAAAAAAATTTTTATAAAAAGAATCGTTTATTACTACGATTTTTTTATTAGTTTATAGTATAATAGTTTAGAAAGGACGTGATTTATATAAATATTAATAATGAATTAAAAAAATATATTGAACAAAATATTTTTCCATCATATCAAAAAAATGATAATGGTCATAATTTAGAACATATTAAATATGTAATTAACAGAAGTTTAATGTTTGCTAATGAAGTCCCAGATATTAATTATAATATGGTTTATACTATTGCAAGTTATCACGATATTGGGCACTATATTGATGCTAAAAATCATGAAAAAATATCTTCTGAAATATTAGAACAGGATAAAAATTTAAAAAGATTTTTTACCGATGATGAAATAATTATAATGAAAGAAGCCGTTGCTGATCATCGAGCTAGCTTAAAAAGTGAACCTAGAAGTATATATGGGAAAATTGTTTCAACTGCTGACCGTAGTATGAATCTAAATAAAACAATAAAAAGGACTTTTACATATCGTCTTGCTAATAATCCAAATGATACCTTAAATGATGTAATTGAAGATGCAAGAAATCACATTAATAAAAAATATAGTAAAAATGGATATGCTATAAAAAAAGTATATTTTAAAGATAAAGACTTTGACAATTTTATTAATGAATGTACTAAATTAGTTGCTAATAAAGAATTGTTTAAACAAAGATTCATTGAAATAAATAAAATTAATACATCTGAAGAAAGTTTAATGTTTATTTTAAATGAAATAAAAAAATATAATGAACACATGTCTTTTGATGAAGTAGTATATGCTGTATATATAAAATTAGATACAAATTTATCTTTTGAAGAAATTAAGCAAAAAATAATTAATTGTATTGATAAACAAAAACAATTAACTTTAATTAAGTAAACTTACATTAGTAAGTTTTTTTTATATTATAAAAAAAAATGATATAATAGTACGTAGTTATTGGAGGTAATCTATGTATAAGAGTAATATTAATCTAAATTTATATAAAGTTTTTTATGATGTTGCAAAGTCAGGAAGTATTTCTAAAGCTGCTCAAAATAGTTATACTTCACAACCTGCTATAAGCAAATCAATAAAAAAATTAGAAAGTGAATTAGGTGTACAATTATTTTATCGAAATTTAAATGGTGTTGAATTAACAGATAAAGGTAAAGAATTATTATACTTTGTTGAAAAATCATATAATAATTTAATTATCGCTGAAAGAAATATGCTTGAAACAGAAAATTTAGAAAGAGGAAAATTATCTATAGGAATGCCTTCTAATATTGGATCATTTTTTCTATTTGATAAAATTATAGATTTTCACAAAAAATATCCAAATATTGAAATTACAATAATAACTGGTTCTACTTCAAATTTAATTGATTTACTAGATACTCATAAAGTTGATTTTGTAGTTGATACCTCACCTATTAATATACACCTTAATAATGGAATGAAAGTTACAAAATTAACAGAAGTTCAATATTGTTTTATTGTAAAAAAGAATACTAAAATTTTAAATTTAAATAATATTAATTCTTTAAAAGGTTTAAAGGAATATCCATTAATATTACCTATTCCTGGTACAGCTAATAGAAATGACTTAGATATATTATTAAAAAAATACAATGTAGAAATTAAAAATGTTATAAATATACATACTAGTGAAATGATAATCTCAGCAGTAAAAAAAGATTTAGGAATTGGTTATGTTATTTATAATTTAGTTGAAAATGATATTATAAATAATGAATTAGAATTGTTAAAATTCAAAGAAAATTTACCAAACGTTGAAATAAATTTAATATATGATAAACAATTTTTAACAACAGCTCCAAAAAAATTTATAGAAGATTATATTGAATATAAAATTTAGTTATATTAAATATTCTTTTTAAATATATCTATAACTTAAAATTATAATTTTAATGAAAAATAAATATTTGTCAAAGATATTTATTTTTTTTATAATTAAGTTGAGGTGAAAAATATGATAAAAAATATTGGTGTATTTAAAGATTTTTCTGATAATTCTTTAAAATCAGTTTTTAAAACAGAAAATAATGAAATAATTGAAATGACATTGCTTGCAAATAAAGATTTAATTGATGTTGTTTGTGTACCAACTCATCATTTTTGTAATCTTGGATGTAAAATGTGTCACTTAACTAATAAAGGATTAAATAAAAAAATGATTCCTATAACAATAGATAATTTTATTAATTGTTTATTTCAAACATTAACTAAAAATGGTAAAAAAAGAACTTCAAAGAAAAAATTACTTATTTCTTTTATGGGAGTTGGTGAACCTTTATTAAATTTAAAATTAATTGAAGATATTTATAAAAAAGAAAATTTACTTAAAGAAAAATTAGATTATGAGACTGTTGGATATGCATTATCAACTATGATGCCAAATAACAATATTTTAAAATTAACAGAATTAGTAAATAAATTAAATATTCCATTAAAAGTTCATTTTTCTTTACATACACCTATTGATACTAAAAGATTTGATTTAATACCAAGTACCAAAGTAACAGTAGATGAAGCTCTTAATTATTTAGTAAAATATAGAAATACATTACAACAAAATACTAAAATAATGAATGAATATGTTAAAATGCATAGAACTAATGATCCAACTGAAATTCACTATACATTAATAAAAGATGTCAATGATAGTAAAGAAGAATTAAATAAAGTTTGTAATTTATTATCAATTTATAAAATTCCTATTAAATTTATAAGATTTAATCCTATTAATAATTTATCTGGTAGTGAAAATGAAAAAAATTGGGTTACTGAAATTTCAAAAGAAATACCAAATCTTCGAATAAA
Source organism: uncultured Bacilli bacterium (assembly GCA_944363775.1). GTDB lineage: Bacteria > Bacillota_I > Bacilli_A > RF39 > UBA660 > Pelethosoma. The sequence continues at coordinate 20,749 of CALVVE010000006.1, forward strand.
AACTTACTCTCCCCCAGGAAGACAAATTGGAAGTTCTTGTGGTGAATTTACAAAACATTATTATCATCAAGAAATTGAAACAGAAGAAGAAAGAATTGAATTTGAAAAATGGAAAGAAAAACATCAAATATTTGAATAACTAATAAACAAAAAATACTTATTTAACTTTTATAAGTATTTTTTTCATATTATTTCATAAGTTTCAATAATTATTATTTACAGCAATAAACCACTTCCCAATATCAGTATTTATAAATTGTTCTATTTCATTATAAGTTCTAGTTTGTTTAGTTTTATATAAAGGATCACAAACTTTAAAATTTTCGTTATCATATCCTGTAAGTAATATTGCATGATAAATATTTTCTATACTTCCGGCTAATATTATTAAATTACCTTCTTGTAATTTTTCTTTCAAAATATTTACATCAATTTTAATACCGTTTAATATTCTTGTGCCTTCTTTTTCTGCAAAATTCAAATATTCTTTGTATTCTTTCATAGCTAAATCAAAAAGATTCTTATCCATTACATTTTTATTATTATTGAATAAATTTTTATCTTCATGATATATAGTTGTATTTAATCCATTCTTTGACATATGATATGCAATTGCTGAAAAAGGAGTTCCACTCATATATTTAGAACCATATATTCTATATAATCTTCTCTCTTCATACCAATTTATTTTTTCAATTTTTTTATAATATTCTAAAACCATTAACATACAAACAATTGCACAAGTATCACCTTTTTGTTTATACGGTTTAACATTTTTATCCATCTAATTTTTCCTTTCATTAACATTTAATTACTTCCATCAAACAAATTATATCATAAAATAAAATTATGTTTAAAATTTAAAATAATAATCTTATCAAAAATTTGTGTTATAATTAATGCAAGAATAGTTGTTATTATCAAGAGGTGGTTAAATTGAATAAAAAAAGTATTTTAAAATCTAGTTTATTTCTAAAATTATTTACAATTCCATATATTACTTGGTTTGTCATTTCATTAATTGCACTAATTCCAGATGAAACTGAACCAATAACATTGGGAGAATTATTAATTACTAATATTGTTATTTTATTATTATGGTTTGGTATATCCTTTTTAATATCTTTAATTGTTAATAAAATTAAAAACAATAATTATAAAACAAAGAATGTTAAAGAAATTCAATCTATGACTAAACATTCTGCAAAAATTATTGTTAATCAAGAAAAAAAAGATACATCTAAAAAAGAAAAAAAGAAAAAAAATAATGATAAATATCTTTATAGTTGTGAAAGTAAAATTGATAGTTATGAATATAAAAAAATGGCTAAATATTTTCCACAAATATATTGGACTTTTGTTGCTTGGGGAACAATAATAAATTTTATACTTACTACAATAGTAGCTATTTTATTTAGAAATACTATTACCCCTTTAATATTTTTAGTTTTATATCAAATATATATAATGATATTATATAAAGTAAGATTAGAACACTTTGTCGAAAAAGCTTTTAATTCACAAAAAAAGAAAATCATAACTGATACTGAATTTCACATTGAGTTTTATGATGATTGCTTTATAAGGCAGGGCAATACAGAAACAATTAAATATAATTATAATGACATCGATAGATGTATAGAAACTAATACAAATTTTTATTTAGGACTTAGTAAGCGAAATAAAATAATAATTATTCAAAAAAATTCATGTAGTTTAGAATTGATAAGTTTCATTAGAAAAAAATTTAATAATTTAGAAAACCATATTGGCGACAATTCTAATTTTAAAGGTGTAAAGAAATATCACAATCCTAATTTTATTAAAATATTTATGATTGTATTATTTATTATAACAATATGTAGTTTATGGGGTGCACTATATTCAGTAGCTTTAGCTAATATTATAAATCCTCAACATGGTTTTAATTTTATAAAAAATACTTGGGTATTTTGGTGTTGGCTACCAATTCCAATTTTATCTATTGTTTTAGGATTTAAATATAAAAAAGCTGGATTTAAATGTACTAAAAATATTGTTGGTGGATTTATAATCGGTTTCTTATTATTAATATATGGTTCTTTTTGGTTAATGCCGACATTTGAAGAGGATTATAATAAGCTTGATAAATATAAAACTTTTATTGATGCTGATTTACCAAACAATGGAGAACTTGAAATTCAAGATTGGGGAACTTATTTTGATGATGATAAAACTAATTATAAAATAATAAATATTTATTATGATAAAGAAAATGTAAAAGATTTAGTAGAAAGTATTAAAAATAGTGAAAATTGGATATTAAGTAAGGAGATAAAATCCGAATTAAAAATATTTATTCCCTCTACTCTAAGATCTGATAATGATGCCTATTATTCAATTTATAATGCAACAACTAAAGAATATAATGCTATACCAGAAAAGCCAGACAATTATGAAATATATGCAATGAAATATGATATATCAAATAAACAATTAGAAATTCACAAATTTAATTATTTGTATAAATAGATTTTAAACATCAATGTTTAAAATCTTTTTTTTATTACAAATTAACAAAAAAACTTACAAACCAATAAGTTTGTAAGTTATATTCAAATGGAGCGAATCACATACAAGTTACGAACTTTATTCTCTTTCTGTATTCATTATATATTAAAATTAATATATTTTCAATATTATAATTTCAACATTCTCCAATAGTATAGATTATTTTTGGTTTTAATGGTATAATTAGCACAACAAACAAATCGTTAAATAGTAATTTGAAAGTGAGTTGTTGAGATGGAAATATTAGAATATGGTAATCCCAAAAATGAGAAAATCATTTT
>CALVVE010000007.1 GCA_944363775.1 uncultured Bacilli bacterium
TTTAAGTGAAGCTAATGTTAGAGTATCTTTATATACTAAGAAAGAATTAACTGCTTATAATCAAGAATATACAAGTGTTCTTATGAATAATTATTTTAATAATAATTTAGAATTAGCTCTAGGTAATACTTATTATTTAATAAAAAATCCTAAAGATTATGATGGAACAAATAATACTTATAATCATGTAACTTTAGATTTAAATTTAGATAAGTTTAATTATGGTGGTTATAAATTAGTATTTGATTTATATGATAAAGATAAAAAAATTGGAACAGTAGAAAAGAAGTTTATTGTTAAGTAGGAGGTTATTATGCAACAAAAAAATAAAATTATATTAATGTTGGTACTATTTTGTTCAGTAGTATTTGGAACCGGTATTACTTATTCAGCCTTCTTTTCTGGTTCTGAATTAGAAGTAGAAGATCAAAAAATAGCTAAGTTTGTCTTTGAATCAAAACAGTTAGACCATTTAGAATTAAATCCCACATCTTTAGTACCAGGTGATACTGAAGAATATAACTTTTCAGTAACAAATAATTTAAAAGAAGTATTAAGTAATGTAACCCTTAATTATCAAATAATAATTAAGACATATCACTTTATGCCATTAAAATTAGAATTATATAAAGTTACTGAAGATAAAGAAGAATTAATAATGACTTGTGATGAAAATTATTCGAGAAATGAAAATAATGAATTAGTATGTAATTCTCCTGAACAAGAAATGACATATACTAAAGAAGCAATTGATAATTATAAAATAAAAGCTATATATCCAAGTGAATTTGATGGAATAGAATACTCTGATATAGTAGATTATATTGATGTAGAAATAAAGAGTTGGCAGAAATTAGGATAGGTGATTAGATGCAAAAGAAGAAAAAATATGTTGTTATTGTAATTGCAGTATTATTTGTTATTCTAATTGGAACAGCTGGTTTCTCATATGCTAAATATGCATCAAGTAATATTTGGAATTATTATTTAAAATCAAAAGGCTTTTATTTTACAAGTGATTATTTAGATGGAAATAATAAACAAAATATAAATAATACATGGGATGGTAATAAAGTATTATTTAATATAAAAAATAATTTAAATGATAAAGTAGTTGCTGATTATGATATTACTTATAAAGTAACATGTACAGTAAATAGTTCTAATGCTGATGTAAATTGTAGCTTATTTGGTACTGATAAAAATACATTTACTGGAACTTTATCAAGTTATGAAGCATGTGTTAATAATACAAGTGATAATAAAGATGTAAGCTCTTATGATAAAGAAACTTGTGAAACAGAAGGTTATAACTGGCAAAAAATGAAAGCTATAAAAGAACTTTATTTTGAATTAACTAATAGTTCTAATCAAGATATAACAGATGCTGATATAACAATTAAAGCTGAAAGTACAGGGCCATATAAGAAAACAATTACAGGAAACTTTATTCTTCATAAAGATCAAAATATAATTGGTAAATTAAATATGAAATTAAATAAACAAACTAATTATACAAACTTAGTAGTAACTAATTCTTATAATGAAGATAAATGTGTAAAAATAACTTGGGATCCAAGTAAACTATTAATTGACGAAGAAGAGAATATTGTAAATAAAGCAACAGATACAAATGGTTATATAAATGAAATAGTATTTAAGTTAAATGCTAAAAATAGTATAAATTATAAATTTTATCAAATAGATCCAACTAAAACTTATGATATAAATGAATTTACTTTAACAGAAGAAAGTAATTGTTGAATTTTATAAATGATTGTGCTATTATAAAATAGGTAGAAATAATAATACAGGAAGGAAGTAAAAATATGAAGTTTTTAAAAATATTTAAAAAAGTAGTTTTAACAGTAATAGGAATAGCTTACTTTGCTTTTGCTTTATGTATGACATTCTTATTATTAAATTATAATGATTATGGAGTTACACAATTTGGAGAAACATCATTAGTATTAATTCAAGAAAAAGTTGGGGTAACAGAATATGAAAAAGGTGATTTAGTAGTTGTTGAATCACAAAGATTAGAAGATTATAAAGTAGGAGAAACAGTATTTACATATAGAGTAAATTCTAAAGGTGTTGCAAGTATTGAAGTAGGTGTAATTGGAGAAGTATATCCTGAAGAAAATGCTATTGCATTTGAAAATGGAGATACATTTGCTGAAGAATTTATAGCTGGTACACCAAAAGAAGTACATAAAAATGTTGGTTCTTATCTTTCAGTAATAGAATCACAATGGGGATTCTTATTCATAGTATTAGTTCCATGTTTCTTAATCTTTATTTATGAAATTTATGCATTAATAGTAGAAATTAAATATGGTGCAGATGAAGAATAATTTAAAAGCAAAACAATACGTTTTGTTTTTTCTTTACAAATTCTTACACAAATCTCTATGTCAATAACTTTTGAAAATGTCTTAAAAAATTTTAAATATGAGCGTTAAGCATATACATGATTTGTATGTGCTTTTTCCATTTGGTTTTTAAAAGAAGCTGCTTTCCAAGGATGTGACATTGGTGGTATATAAATTTTCTTTTCTTTAGGAATTTCATCAATTATTTGATCTAATTCAAGTGATACTTTTTTATGTATATTTAATTCTTTTAAAACATATACATTCTCATCAATTGTAGCTAATAGAGAACCATCAAAAGATTCAATAACTAGACATTCTGTGCTAGGTTTAAAACATTGTAATTCTAACTTTTTATTATATGGTTGATAGTATTTATTTTTAAATTTTATAGAATTACCATTGTCAATTTTTCTAGTACTTAAAACAGACAAAATATAATTAATTTTTTCTTTAGAGGGAGACATTTTCAAAAGATAACACTTAAGACATTATCATAAGATAAACATATTTGTTTTTTTGACAAAATAGGCACTTGACAATTAACTATAAAATCTTTATAATTTATATAGATGGTAGAAAGGTGATTATATTATGCGATTCAGTTCAAGAAGAAGAAAAAATATTATACTTGTAATACTTATGATTATGGTTGTCGGTATGGCTATAGGTTATTCGGCTTTAAGTAGTTATCTAACAATTAATGGTACATCAAATGTAGCCAGTGATTTTAGAGTTGTATTTACAGATATACAAGAAGGAACAATGAATAGTGCAACAACAGTAAATAAAACATATTCTGGAACAACTGCAACCTTTCAAGTAAAATTAGATAAACCAGGAAGTAATGCAGAATATATAGTAACAGTAGAAAATCAGGGTAAACTAGATGCGTACTTAGAAAGTATAGAAGGAATAGATGAAGCAAACAATAAAGCACCAACATATATAACATTTAGTGTAAAAGATTTAAACTTGAATGAAAAATTGGGTGTTGATGAAACAAAAACCTTTAAAGTAATAGTAAGTTATAATATGGCAGCAACTGAAATACCAGAAGAATCAAAACAACTTACATTAACACTAAATTACTCACAAGATACAGGAGCACAATTACCAGATGTAGTAGGAACATTTGAAGAACCAGTAATAAAAGATGGGTTAATACCTGTAATGTATGATGCAGAAGGTAATACCGTAAAAGCAGATACTAATGGTTATTGGTATAATTATGAAGCAAAAGAATGGGCCAATGCTGTTGCTGTAACAACTGACTCTAGAACAACTTATCAATCAGCTCCAGCTGGAACACCAATAAATGAAGATGATGTTTTAGCTTATTATGTATGGATACCAAGATATAGATATAAATTATGGAATGTCGATGGAGTAAGTAATGAACAAGAAATAGAAATAGAATTTGAAACAACAAGTGCAACAAAAGCAGAAGGAACACAAAATGGAGAATGGTTAACTCACCCAGCATTTACCTTTGGAGGAGAAGAAATACCAGGATTCTGGTTTGGAAAGTTTGAGTTGACAGGAACTGGAGAAAGTCCAACAATAAAACCAAATTTAAAAAGTTTAACAAGTCAAAATATGGCAACTCAATTTTCAACAATACAAAGTATGGCAAGTGATACATATGGACTTACAACATATGATTCCCATCCGTTTAAAAATATGGAATGGGGAGCAGTAACATATTTAACATATTCAAAATATGGAAGATGTACTAGTGGAGTATGTGAAGAAGTATGGATAAATAATGTTAATACCGGTACTGGTATTGAAGATCAAGGAATCCAATGGGGTCCAAGTATAACAGGATGTAGTGGACAAACTGTCTCAGCAAGTGTAAAAAATAATATGACATCATGTGAAAGTGGAAGAGATTATAAACAAGCCGGAGTAAAAGCTAGTACCACAAATAATATCTATGGAATATATGATATGAGTGGGGGAACATGGGAAAGAGCTATGGCGGCTATTGCCAGTCCCGAAGGAACATTCCAATCAGCATATAGTGGCTTTACTGAACAACCGGATAGTAAATATTTTGATTTATATCCAAATACTACAAGTTCAACCGATTTTAGTAATGGAAAATTAGGAGATGCAACAAAAGAAGTGAGAAAAAAAGAAGGCACAAATGCAAATGGTTGGTATAATGACTATGGATATTTTCCATATACTGCTTCCGCTCCTTGGTTCGGCCGCGGTGGCTACGCGCGCTATGGCACGGGTGCTGGGTTGTTCGGCGTGGATGATTCGAGTGGCGGTGCCGGTTCCAACGGCGGTGCGCGGGCTGTGCTTGCTCCATAGTCGCAAAGCGACTATAGACCTAATTTCCATATGCAAGATCGAAGAATAAAACTTCCATATTTTGATTAATTAGGGATAATATGTGCCGAAAATGCCCCTTTCTCATTTTCGGCACTAGGTACTAAAGGTAATGATAAAATAAAAGAAGAAGAATAGATAAGATAAATTTTATAGAGCAAAACTCGATTAAGAGAGTTTTGCTCGAGAAATTTTTTATTAAAAATGATGTTAATTATATTATTATATATTAACATAGGGATTAAATTGTTAGAGTATAGTAGCTTTTTGTGGTTGCTTCCAATCCTTGGTTCAACCGCGGTGGCAACGCGAACAATGGCACGAATGCTGGGTTGTTCAACGTGAATAATTCGAATGGCAATGCCAATTCCAACAACGGTGCGCGGGCTGTGCTTGCTCTTAGACTATGGTATAAAATTCATTTAGTTTATTAGGTTTACGGACCTAATACATAATGCTTATCTTAGAAGTTTAATTCCTTTTCACATTAATTGTGAATAAATACTTAAACAGTATGTTGTCGTGAGTAATAAAATGGTGAAAATGATAATGTATGAACTAATTTATGGGGCAATATAATATTTATATTGTCTCTTTTTGTTTTAAGGAGGTGCCCTTTATGAGTAAATTATATGATAAATATAAGTTATTAAAAGAAGATAATAGAGAATTGATGTATTTATTTGAGTGTGGTGTATTTTATATTAGTCTAGATGATGATGCTTTAGTTTTATCTAATAAATTAAATTTAAAGAGAACAAAGTTTAATAAAGATATAGATAAGTGCGGTTTTCCTAAATCGCAATTAGATAAATATGAAAAAATTATTAAAGGTTATAATATTCCATATAAATTAATTAAATTAGAAAAAAACAATCAGAAGTGTAATAATAAGGATAGTTCTAATAATATTTTAAATCATTATTTACAATATTTAACGACATTAAATATTGATAATATAACCGAAAGTGAAGCAAAATATATATTAAAATATATACAGGGATTGATGATTAATGAATGAGTTAGAAGAATTAATGATATATAAACAATATTTAGAATTAATGTATTATACTAATATGATTATAAAAAAGTTTCCTAAGTCAGAACGTTTTATTTTATGTAAAGATATTAAAGAACGTACTAATGATGGATTAGAATTAATTTTATATACATATAAGAGTTTTGATCACAATCAAAAACTTAAATATCTAAATGAGTTAGATGTTAAATTAAAATTTTTAAAAGTTTTAATTAGAGTAGCTTTTAAAAATAGATATATAAGTAAAAAAAATTATGAAGCTTGGTGTAAGAAAGTAACTAATATTACTAATTTAATGGGTGGTTGGATTAAACAATGTCGAAAACAATAAAAAATGTATTTGTTAAAAAATTAGATTTTATATTATTTATTGAAGCTCATAATCGAGCTAAAAAAAGTAAAATGTCTAAGAAAGAAGTTTTAAAATTTGAATTAGATTTAGAAACTAATTTAATTAATTTAATGAATAAAATAAAAAATGGTTCTTATAAAGTTGGAAAGTATCGAAGTTTTACTGTATATGAGCCTAAAGAAAGATTGATTAAATCACTTCCTTATTGTGATCGTATTGTTCATCAGTGGTATGTTGAAGAGTTTATTAAACCATTCATTGTTCCTAGATTTATAAGTGATACATATGCTTGTATTGAAGGTAGAGGAACACATAAAGCTGTTTTTAAATTACAAGAATATATGCGAATTATGAAAAAAAATTGGGGTAAATACTATATTGTCAAATGCGATATAAAAAAATTTTTTTATAATATTGATCGAAATATTTTATTTAATATTTTAAAAAAATATTTTAAAGATAAAAAATTACTAGCTTTTACCCATAAAATAATCTTTGATAATGATGAGACTGTTTCAATTCCTATTGGAAATTATACAAGTCAGTATTTTGCCAATATATACTTAAATGAATTAGATCATTATGTAAAAGAAAAATTAAAAATAAAATATTATATCCGTTATATGGATGATTTTATTTTTTTAGTAAAAACAAAAGAAGAAGCTAAATATTATAAAGATTGTGTTGAAAATTTTGTAAATAACAGATTAAATTTAGAATTAAACCCTAAAAGTAAGTATTTTCCTAATCATTTAGGAATTGAGTTTTGTGGTTATAAAATTTATGAGACGCATTTATTATTAAAAAGGCGATGTAAATTAAAAATAAAAAGAAATATTAATAAATGGAATAAATTATATTTGGAAGATAGATTAGATAGTAATAAAGTAATGATGTGTTGGAATTCTTGGGTAGCTCATAGTGAGAAAGCTTGCAATTATAATTTAAAAAAAATATTAATAGGAAAATGTATTTTTAAAGATAATCCAAATTATTCGTTTTTAAAAACACGTTAAAATAATATGAGTTTTCTCGTATTTTTCTTTTTGTAATATTTTCCATAGTGGGATATTTTGTTAAAGAAAATGTTTGTTAGATATTGTAAAAGATTGACGAATATGGTAAAATTAATTAAAGTAGTGGTAATAAAAAATAGGGGTGACGAAAGTGAGTTCTAAAAATAAACGAATAACTGAAAAAATAGTTAATATTGCCCTTGATATATTAATTTTTATTTTTGGAATTATATTATTAATTTCTATATATAATAATATTCAAATTAATATTTTAGGTAATGATTATTCTAGTTTCTTTGGTCGTTCAATCTTTGAGGTTCAAACTGGTAGTATGGCTGGTACGATTGAAGCTGGAGATTGGATTATAGTTAAATATAGTGATGATATTGAATTAGATGATATTGTTACATACAAGCAAGATAAAGAGTTTGTTACACATCGTGTTATTGAAGCTTATAAGGGTACATATGTAACTAAGGGAGATGCTAATAATGCTAAAGATAAACCAATAAGTAAGGAACAAATTGTTGGTAAGGTTGTTAAGGTATTACCTAACTTTGGATTACTTAAGAAAACAATTTTTAATCCAGCTATATTAGTGGCTATTATAATTACACTTTATTGTATTAATTTAGTATTTAAAAATAATAAGAAAGAAGTAGGGGAATCGAAGGCTATGGAGAATGTGATGAAAGTTATTGTTGAATTTATTAATAAATTAGTAGATAAAATAAAAGAATTAATTACTTCTAAAGTTAAAACTAAGGAAGTTAGTGTTGATGACCGTGTTGATATTGCAAATATTAGTATAGGAAGTACTAAAGTTGATGAACCGGTTACTATTAAAGAAGAAAAAATAGAAGAAGTTAAAGAAGATTTTGATGTTGTAAAACAAGAAGAAGTTGTTGTTACTAAAGTGAGTGATTCTAATTTTGAAAGTACTACTGATATACCAACAGAATCTGAACTTGTAAATGAAGATGATTTAGATAAAACAATGTTCTATCGTATGGTTTCTGTTGATCGTGATGAATTAGATACTTCTTATGTTGAAGCAGTTGACAATCAAATAAAAGAAGAAGTTAAAAAAGCTGATTTTGAAATTGAACCTGATAAAGAAGTTAGTGAATCAGAAATTACGGAACACTTAGAAAGATTACAACGTAAGAGAAAGAAATTTAATAATATTATTGAAAAAATAATGTATATAAAGAATGAAGAAATTCTTGAAATGATTGATGTATTAAATAATCATGAAAAGAATAAAGTTAATGAAGCTAGTATTCGAGATAATTTATTAAAAGTTTATATTGATGCGAAATATTACAATTATTGTGGTGATGTTAATGTTGAATATAATGGACGTAATATGGCTACAAGAATTGCAACTGCTTTAAGTAATGCAGCTAATGATATGGCTACTAAATATAAGGGTAGTGATAATAAATATATTGAAAAAGTTCAAAAATACGCTGATATATTTACTTTAATTATGTATTTAGAACAAGCTTATGTAACAGTTGAAGATAAAGAAATTTTAAAGAAAACTTATAATACTAAAATACTTAAACATTTAGATGCTAAAAGTATGAGTGCTAAAGCTTTAAGAGATATGATTACTGGTGTTATTAGAGTACAAAGAACACACCGAGCTATGATTAGATATGTATTAAATAAGTTAGAAACTAATATGTTTATATTAAATTATAATCAAACAACTAATAAAAATATATATGCTGTTGCATTAGAACACAATTTAAATTTCAGTAAAGTATACAGTGATTATATTGTAAATAAAACTTATACAGAAGGTATTGTTGCTGAAGATAAGATGGCAGTATTAATTAATTTATTATTAATTTCTATTGTAAAAGATATGTTAAATGGTGATTTTAAGAAAAAATATGCAATATATATTCCTGGTAGTTTATATGAAAAACAAAATAAATTAGATAAAATATTTGATTTAATTAGTGATGAATATGTAAAAAATAGTGTTTATGTTGTATTACAATATAAAGAATTAACAAAGAATAGAAAGGTTATTAAAAAGTTTATTAAAGAAGGACATAATTTTGTGGTTGATTTAGGGGAAACTACTGAAATTAAGGCACGTGATGAAAAACTTCTTTATTTAATGAGTTATATGTTTGTCGAAAGAAAAGTTGCTAAGAAAACAGGTGTTCTTGAAACTGTTCCTAAAGATATTCAAAGTAACATTATTTATGACGACATAAGAACAAAAGTTGGTAATTATGGAGGGTAGTATATGAATACGTTTTTAAGATTCTTTTATGAATTTATTTCCATATTCTTTGATGGCTTATTTAATGCCTTTAAAGGATTATTTGGTGGAATTGGTCAAATGTTTGACTTGGGTGAATATGGTAAAATTATAGATAGTTATAAAAATAGTTTTAATGGTGGGGAAAAAGTTTTTGTTTTCCTTGCCATTGCATTCATTGTTATTATAGTAATTATTATTGCTTTATTAATTTGGTTATTTGTTAAGAAGATGTTAAGAAAAATGAATAATAATTTAACTAAAGATGAATTATTAAATGAAATTGGTAATTTAAATGATCAAGTTAAAAAGTTAATGAAAGAAAAAGATGAAATTATGGCTATGAAAGTTTCTCAATTAGGTGTTAATCCTGAAGAAGAAGGAGAAACACCTGAAAATGGTGAGGCTGTTGAAGGAGAAGTTGTTGATGAAGGAGATCCAAGTATAAGATTCCCTAAACTTACGGCAATTGATGAAGCAATGGTTGATTTCCATCCACGTGTTTATGATAACAATATGACACTTGCAGAATTAATTGAAAACTTCCGTTGTTTTGCAGCAACACAACTTCATTTATATTATGATTATGTAATTTTACGTCCTTTCTTTGCTGGACTTGCTTGTGGTAAATTAATTATCTTACAAGGTATCTCTGGTACAGGTAAAACTTCACTTGCTTATGCATGGGGAAAATTTGTTAAGATGGATTCTTGTGTTGCTTCAGTTGAACCATCTTGGAAAGATAAATCTGACTTCTTAGGATATTTCAATGAATTTACTAAGAAATTTAATGAAACTAAAGCTTTAGGTGAAATTTATCGTGCAAGCTTTGATGATGATGTTCACACAATTATTTTAGATGAAATGAACTTAGCACGTGTTGAATATTATTTTGCTGATTTACTTTCAATTCTTGAAATGCCAAGTCGTGATGAATGGGTTGTTGATTTAACACCAAGTGGTTGGCCAAATGACCCAGATAAATTAGAAAATGGTAAATTAAGATTACCAGGTAACTTATGGTATATAGGAACAATCAATAACGATGATTCAACATTCATGGTAACTGATAAAGTATATGACCGTGCAATGCCAATTGATATTAATATTAAAGTTCCACCATTTAAATGTCGTGAACAAGAAGCTGTTGATATTAATGCAAGTTACTTAGAAAGTTTATTTGCTGAAGCAATGGAAAAATATAAAGTTTCTGATAAAGGTTTAAAAAGTGTTGAAGAAATTGATGATTATGTTATTGAACACTTTAGAATTGCTTTTGGTAATCGTATTATGAAACAATTAAATACATTTGTTCCTGTTTATGTTGCTTGTGGTGGTAAAGAAATTGAAGCAATTGATTACTTTATTGCTAAAAAGATTTTACGTAAATTTGATCAATTAAGTGTTGCTTTAATTCGTGATGAAATTGATCCATTTATTAATTATTTAAATAAAAATTATGGTAAAGGTGTAATGAAAGAATGTATTTATTATTTACAAACATTAAAGAAGAGTATATAGTTAGGGGTTGATAATTATGGCTGATACATTTAAACATGAAATTGATGAAGAAGTACAAGATACTAGCAAAGTTTTTCTTCATAAATTAGAATCAGAAATGTTTTTCAAGTCAAATTATAGTGGAGATTTAATGTCATTTGAATGGGTAGACGAACTTGAAAAAGCTTGTCCTCATATTGATATTATTGTTCGTAATCCTAAAGTTACTCTTATTCAAATTGCTAATGTAGAAAAAATTGAAAAAGCAAAAAAAATTACAGTTGAGAGTGTTAAAGATTTGGCTCGTCATACTAATTATATTAATCGTGTTGATAGTAAAACTAATATGGTTGAGCCTTCTAAAATACTGGATATTCGTAATGAGGAAACTTATAATATATATGAAAATAGATTTCTATTTACATTAATTAAATTAATGGCAAGATTTGTTGCAACTAAAGAAGATGAATTAAAAAAATTTGATTTAACTAATGATAAATTATTAGAATATAAAGGTGAGACTGAAACTAGAAAAGATAAAATTACTGTTGAATTAAAAGTAACTTCAGAGTCTCTTCCTTCTAATAATATGAGTAAAAAATTACAAGAAGAAATTAATGAAATAAAGAAAAGAATTAAAAGAATTAAAGAATATATTGGTAGTTGGGAAAAAAGTGAAATGATGAAAACTTTAGAAAAAGCTCATGTTAAAGAAATTAATCCACCTATTAAAAAGACTAATATATTCTTAAAAAATCCTAATTTTAAGGTTGCAACTAAATTATGGGAATATTTATATAAGTACTTCTTTGAAGAGCGTGATGATAGTAAAGAAAATTTAAATAATGATGGTAATACAGTTTTAAAAGGATTCTTAGATCATTCTTTTCTTGTTGATTATTTTGTTTTAGATTCAATTGTTGCTTCTAAGAGAGAACAAAAACAACATATGTCTAAGTATGCCATTTTGATGCTTACAGAAGAAATTAGAAGAATTGTAACTCTTTTACTTAGTTGTGGTATAAAGATTACTGATGAAGAATTAATTAAATTAGTTGCAAAAGAAATTAAAGATAGTCGAAGTCAAAGACTTGTTGGAGTTGAAGATGTTCGAAAGAAATTTCAAAATGCACTTGATGAATACTTAGAAAGGACACAAGAAAACTTGTAGTGGTATGATGAAGAATTTAAAAAAAATAGGGCGTATAACAAAATGTATATTAAATATTGTTATAACAGTATTTATTGTATTATTTTTAATTGTTGTTTGTTTACAACGTTTTAGTAATAATCGTATTTCATTCTTTAATTATCGAATGTTTACTGTAGTTTCAGGAAGTATGGAACCAAATTATAAAATAGGGGATGTACTTATTTCTAAGACTGTTGAACCTAGTAAAATTAAAATAGGTGATGATCTTAGTTATTTAGGAAGAACAGGAGATTTTAAAGATAAAGTAGTAACTCATCGCGTAGTTGATATATATAAAGATGATAAAGGTGAATATTTATTTAAAACAAAAGGAACAGCTAATATATTAGAAGATCCAATTGTTTATGAAGATCAATTATATGGTGTTGTTGTTCATAAATCAGTTATTTTATCATTTATGTATAAAATTGTGGGTACTACAACTGGAATGTTTATATTTATAATAATACCAATATTTTATATTATTGGTTCAGAAATTTTATCAGCTATGCTAACTCGTGAAGAAAAACGTCGTAATAAAGATTAATAGAGTAAGGAGTAGTGACTATGGAAAAGAAATTTAAAGTTTATGCAAAATTGAATTTGATGTCAATATTTTTCATTGCACTATCCTTTATTTCTATATCTTTTGCATGGTTTGCATACAGTGGTTTAGCTAAAGTTTCTACGGATATAGGGGTTAGTGCTTGGTATATTAAATTTAAACAAGGTGAAACTGATGTATCTGATGATATTGTAATATCTTTAGATAATGTTTATCCAGGAATGGAACGAAAGAGTGAAAAAATAGATATTGAGAACTTAGGAGATCTTGATGCTGATATTAGTTATGATATATCAGCAGTTAGAATTCTTGATGAAGATATTGATTTAACTAATTTATCTGATAAAGAGTTGGAAGATAAGTTAGCTCATGATTATCCATTTCACATTAATGTTAATCTAGATAAAGCTTTTGCTAAAGCAGAAGATGGTACAAGTGAACTTGAGGTGTCTGTATCATGGCCACTTGATTCTGGTAATAATCAAATGGATAGTGAATGGGGTAAAAAAGCTTTTGAATTTATGGAAAAAGAAGAACAAAAGGCACAAGATGATGGTTCTTATCAAAAAAGAGTTCCAATAAAATTAGTAATTAATTTAAAAGCTGAACAATATTTGGAAACAAATGATGTAGTTGATAAAAATTATGGATTAGGTGAAATTGTATTATATGATGCAGTTAACAATAAAGCATGTGATGCAATTGGTGGTAATTGTTTAAAAACATATGTAATTGATGTTAATAATAAACTTAATGAGGATACTGTAACATTGTTACCTGATATATATGGAAGTTATGAAGCTGGAACATACAATGATTATAATAGTATACTTTCACGTGTAACAAATAATTGGAAAGCTACAACAAGACCATTAAATATTAGTGATATTCTAAAAATTATATCAACTGATATAACTAATTCATTATTAATAAGAGAAAATTTATCAGATGCAGTAATTGGTGAATTAGAGTATCAAGATAGATTAGATAATGTAATAGCTGATGTTAAAGCTAATAATGGATATTTTACTTATTTAAATAGTAAGTTTACTTATTTATCTACTAATAAATGTTATTGGATAAATGAAGAATATGATCTTAATAATGCTTTTGCTTTTACAAAAGTAGATGATACTACATCTAAGGTATATAAAGAAATTAAAACAGCTAATTGTAGTGTTATACCAGTTATTGAAGCATCTAAAAAAGATATAATTTAGTAAGTATTTATTACTTACTTTTTTTGTTAATATATTTATAAAAAAAAATAGCTTACGCTATTTTTTGTGCAAATGTAATATTAGCTTTTATATCTAAATTAGTATCATTAGTAACAGCTTCATTACCAACTTTACTATCAGCTTCATCATTCATTTGTTCACTTTCTCCTTCAAACCATTCAAAATAAATTCTTATTGTAAATGGTTCAAATTTAAAGTTTTCTGTTTTATTATCAAAATTTAATGTTCCATTAATTTTACTATTTTCAATATTATTAATTTCTAAAGCATCACCTTCATTATAATTACTATCTAAAATCGAATATTTAGTAATCATTAAATCCGGTATATTTTCATTTAGTACTTCTAATGTTATTTCATAATCAAATGAAACATCAACATTTGTAGGATCAATATCAATATCAAAGTATCCTTTAGAAGAAGGTGCAATGGTATTTTGTTTAACAAATTCATTTTCTTCTACAATTGGTTTTAATACAATCGATGAACTTGCATTATTAGTAATATCAGTTTCATTAACTAATATCTGCCATTTGGCAAATTCAATTTGAACATCACTGTTAGTTCCAGCAACATATCTAGAGTATGTATTACTCATCAAACTGAGAGTTAGTGATAAAGACATAAATACTAATAAAATTTTAAATCTTTTTCCCATATTTTCCCTCCTATTCACTTCTATTATATATTCTTTATATATGTAAAATCAATAAAATTTGTAAAAAAATGAATAGTAATGTGTCAACTGTTGTCAAATTTTTAAAAAAATATTTTTGTAAAATAATTGTAAAATAAATATTTATTAAAATAAACTAATAAATATTCACAAATAGCTATTATTTATAAAAGAAATTTGATATAATGTTAACGGTGGTTATTATGTTGAAAATAGAAGGTTTAACAAAGTATTATGGTAAAACATTAGGAGTTAAAGATCTTTCATTAGAATTAAAAAAGGGTGAAGTTTTTGGTTTTATTGGACCAAATGGTGCTGGAAAATCTACAACTATTCGTTCTATTATGAATTTAATAAATAAAAATGCAGGTAAAGTTTATATTGATGGTGAAGAATTTACTAAGAAAAATTATAAATTAAAGGAAAAAATTGGTTATTTACCAAGTGAAATACATTTATATGAAGATATGAAGGTAAAAGAATTATTTAATTTACATGCGAAATTTTATAAAAAAGATACACTTAAAAGAAGAAGAGAATTAGTAAAACTATTAAATGTTCGTGAAAATATTAAAATTAGTAAATTATCATTAGGTAATAAAAAGAAAGTTGCCATGGTTCTTGCTTTAATGCATGATCCTGAATTATTGATATTAGATGAACCAACTAGTGGTTTAGATCCTGTTGTTCAACATACTTTTTATATGTTAGTTGCTGACTTAAAAAAACGTGGAACAACTATTCTTTATTCAAGTCATATTTTACCTGAAATAGAAAGATTATGTGATCGAGTAGGTATTATTAAAGATGGTGCATTAATAAACGTTGAAAAAATAAAAGATTTAAAAAGTAAAAATTTAAGTTATGTTTCAGTTTATTCTAAATCAATAATTGATATTGCAAATGAATTAGAATTAAATGAATATATGGTTGATCAAAATATGTTACGTTTTAAAGTAACTGGAAATTATGATAATTTAATTAAAGTTATTAGTAAATATAAAATAGATAAAATTTTAATTGAAGAAGCTAATTTAGAAGAATTATTTTTACATTATTATGAGTAGGTGAGTTTATGTTAAAAAGAGAATTTAGAATTAATTTTAGAAGTTTTTGTATTTGGTTATTTATTTTAGTTGGTATATTTGCCCTTGTTTATTTAATGTATCCATCAATTACAAATAGTGAAAATAGTGAAATGTTAAATGAAGTTTTAAAAGCTTTTCCAGAAGATTTATTAGTAGCTTTTAATATGGATATTACTGATATTAGTGATTCTTTTGGATGGTTAAAAAGTGAAGGTTATATTTTTATATTACTTATTACAGGTGCATATGCAGCTATAATGGGAGCTAATATTGCTTTAAAAGAAGAAAGTGATATGACAATTGAGTATTTATATAGTTTACCAATTTCTCGTAATAAAATTTTAACAAATAAAATTATATGTGGATTAACTTATGTAATATTATTGGTATTTTGTATTGGTGTATTTAATTTAATATGTTTATTTTTATCAGGAACTTTTGATATTAAAGTATTTTTATTACTTAGTATTGCTCCTATTTTTACTTCAATTGTTACATTTTTACTTTGTTTATTTTTATCAACTTTTACACATAAAACCAAAAATATGTTAGGAATAAGTTTAGGAATAGTTTTTATAAGTTATTTTTTACAAATAGTTTCTAATATAGCTGAGCAATTTGAGTTTTTAAAATATTTATCTATTTTTACTTTAGCAGATACTAGAAATATTATTTTAAATGGGACTATTAATAGTATTATTATAATTATTTCTGTTATTATTAGTTTAGTTTTATTAATTTGTACTTATATAAATTATAATCGTAAAGAATTAATATAAAAAGCTGGATTATTCATCCAACTTTTTTTGTTTCCAAATAAAATTTTTTACATATATAAATTCATTATCAATAACTTTTAAATCATGTTTAATACATTTACAATCTTTTTTTAAAATAATAGTATATTCATTGTATTTGGGAACTATAAAAGAATAATTACCACAACAATTTGTATATGTAGAAGCTAATTTTTTAAAATTATAATAAATTGATATATTTATGTTAGGAACGACCATTATATTTTCACAATCACAATACAAACATGTACCTGTTATTATAATATTATTTTCATAATTATATATAATAATATTTATATTAGCTTCATCATCATTTTTTAAAGTAAAATATGTTGGTTTACTAAGAAGGTAGTTTTTAAACTGTTTCAGTTAATTTTGCCTTAACCATGTATTTTCCTTCTACAACATTACCAAACATATATTTACCAATTGAATTTGTATAAGTAGTTGCAACTAAGACTTTTTTATTATCATCTATTTTATATAAAGCAACTAAGGCGTTTTTTACATTATTACCTAAATCATCTTTAATAAAACCTGATACTGTAGAATTAATTGGCCCTAGATTATTTACTAGTGTTATATTAGAATTTAATTTAACGCCTTTTTCTAATGTAATATTATTTAACTCATTAGTTTGATATCCTGTTTTTTGAACTGAAATTTGGTATAAACCATCTTCAATATTATCAATAATATATTCACCATCACTAATACTTTTTGTTTTAGCATATAAAACAGGAACATTATCTACCACTTTATATAATATTACATCTGCATCATTAATTACTGTATTATCTTCAAAGTTTAAAATTTTACCATAAATAACATTATTAGAAATAATAGTAGGTGTAATAGCTAAATTAATAGTAACAGGGATTACATTAGAAATAATAAGTGGTTGATCAACTGATAAATAGTTTCCATCTTTTACGGCAGTTATAGTATAAGTTCCTAGTGGTAAATCGTTTATTGTAAAAGTACCATCATCTTTAGTGATAGTATGCATAAAAGGAGTACCATCATCAGTAAATACTTTAACAGTTGCTCCAGGCACAATATTTCCAGTAAGTATTGTGGTATCGAATACTGTACCAGTTACACTACCATTATTAAGAGTCTCAGCTTGTTCTAATTTTATATCTAAATTTTGTTCTTGCTCTTTAACTAAGTCAAATGTTGTAGAAGCAAAAAGCTTTAACTTATCTTGATTCATAATTCACCTCCATAATTAGTATTTGAGTGAGAAAAAATGTTAATAATTATATTGCTTAGAAAAAAAGATTTAAAATAAATTAAAAGTAAGATATAATTGATTAATAAACAATGATATAAAAGTTAGGTAAAAAACACATATAAAAGCATAAAAAAGGAGCATAATAATAATGCAAAAGTTGACTTTTAGCATAAAATATAGTATATTATTATTGCATTTAAACAAGTGCATTAATAAGTAAATGTTAGCCGCTTTTGAATGGTGCGGGGTATAAATTATTTCAATTGCGAAATGTTAATCGCTTACGGGTGGTGCGAGTTATAAATTATCCCGTTTGAAAATGTTTAGAAAACTCTGTTAATATAATAGAGTTTTCTTTTTCTTTATGATAGAATAATTTTTAGGAGTTGATGATTAATGGAGGTTAAAACAGGTTATATTTATCATATTAAAGATAGTTTTTTTGATAAAATTAATGATAAAGGATTAATGATTAATCATGAAAATGGACACGCACGCCCAACTTATTTAACTATTAAAGATAAAGATATATTATGGTTTATACCATTAAGTAGTAAAGTTGCAAAATATCAACCAATTATAGATAAAAAAGTAAAAAAATACGGAAAATGTTCTTCTATATTAATTAGAAAAATATATGGTAAAAAATCAGTAATATTAATTCAAAATGCTTTTCCTACACTTGAAAAATATATTGATCACCCACATATTATTAAAGGAGAACAAGTATGCGTTGGAAAGTCACTGAAAAAAGAAATAATTATTAATTTTAAATCACTATTAGCTTTAAAAAATCAAGGAAATAATTTATTTTTTCCTGACATCGATAAAATAAAAGAAATAATGCTTGAAGAATTGAATGACAATAACTGTAATTAGTATTCGTAATTAAAAAAATGTCATAGGTGATAGAATTATTTAAAATTTTTTGCAAAAAAACCTGATATATATATGTTTGGAATATAAAATTAGATTTTGTGTAAAAATTTGTTAATAATTATTTAGTTTATGATATAATTATGATGGTGGTAAAGAATGAAAAAAACATTAGTATTATGTATTTTAGATGGGGTTGGAATGAAGAAAGAAAAATATGGGAATGCTTTAAAACAAGCTGATCCTAAATTTTTTCAAGAATTAATAGAAAAATATCCTCATAGTTTGCTTGAAGCAAGTGGAAAATTGGTTGGACTTCCAGAAGGACAAATGGGAAACAGTGAAGTAGGACATATGAATATAGGTGCTGGAAGAATTGTTTATCAACCATTAGAATTTATTAATAAAGCAATTGAAGATAAAACTTTTTATGAAAATAAAGAATTTTTAAGTGTTATTAATCATGTAAAAAACAACAATTCAAAACTACACTTAGTTGGTTTAGTAAGTGATGGTGGAATACATTCACATATTAATCATTTATTAGAATTATTAGTTTTAGCAAAAAATCAAGGTGTAAAAGAAGTTTATATTCATGCGTTTTTAGATGGTCGTGATACATTACCTAGAGTTGCAACTACATACCTAGATATGGTAAGTGATAAATGTAAAGAATTAAAATTAGGTAAAATTGCAACTATTTCAGGTAGATATTATGCGATGGATAGAGATAATCGTTGGGATCGTGTTGAACTTGCTTATAACAATATGACTAAAGTAAAAGAACAAACATTTGATAACTATAAAGAAGTTATTGACTATAACTATAGTAAAGATAATGGTGATGAATTTGTAGTTCCTGCTCAACTTGATTCTAAAGGAATTATTGAAGAAAATGATGGTGTTATTTTCTTTAATTTCCGTCCTGATCGTTTAAAAGAAATAGGAGCTTCTTTAACTAATCCTGAATTTAAAGATTTTGAAAGACCATTTATTAATAATTTAAAAGTAGTAACACTTATGCCAGTAGCTCGTGAAGTTATTTGTACAAATGCTTTTAAATTAGAAAATTTAGTTAATACTTTTGGAGAATATATTAGTTCTAAAGGTTTAACACAACTTCGAATTGCAGAAACTGAAAAGTATGCACATGTAACATATTTCTTTGATGGTGGTGTTGAAAAAGATATTCCTAATTGTGATCGTGTATTAATTCCTAGTCCTAAAGTTGCTACTTATGATTTAAAACCAGAAATGAGTGCAAATAAGATAACTGATGAATTAATAAATCGATTAGGTGAAAATAAATATGATGTTGTTATATTAAATTATGCGAATGGTGATATGGTAGGTCATACTGGAAGTATGGAGGCTACTATTAAAGCGATTACAACTGTAGATAAATGTTTAAAAAGATTATATGATAAAGTTAATAAAATAAATGGGACAATGATGATTATTGCCGATCATGGTAATTGTGATACAATGTTAGATAATGATGGAAATGTTGTAACAAGTCATTCAACTGCTTTAGTTCCATGTATTATAACTAAAGATAATATAAAATTAAATGATGGTAAATTAGGGGATGTCGCTCCAACTTTACTAGAATTACTTGGTTTAGAAATTCCTAGTGAAATGAGTGGAGTTAGTTTAATAAGAAAGGATTGATATAATGAAATTTTATGTATGTAAACATTGTGGTAAAGTAATAACAATTTTAAATAATGTAAATGTACCAACTATTTGTTGTGGTGCACCTATGGAAGAATTAAAAGCTAATACTGTAGATGCAGCAGTTGAAAAACATGTACCATTTGTAACTAGTACTGGTAGTGAAATTATTATTAAAGTAGGAGAAGAAAAACATCCAATGACAAAAGAACACTATATTTCTTTTGTAGCTATTGAAACTAATCAAGGAATGTTTATTCATAACTTTAATCCAGAAGATGAACCAGAAATAAAGGTTGCTGATGAAGTAAAAATATTAAATGTTTATGCTTATTGTAATATTCATGGATTATGGAAAAAAGAACTATAATCCTTTTCTTTTATAATTTTTACATTTTTTTCACATAATTAACATAATAACTACATGAAAGTTAAATATATTAAAGAAGGTGATTTAATGAAGCGAATTAAAAAAACAAATTTAATTTTATTAATAATTTTGTTTGTCGCTATTTTATTATTTGTTATTTATATTAGTAAAAAAATATATGATAGTAATAAAGAAAAAGGAAGTTTAAGTGCAGCTGTTTTAGAGGAAATTGTTTCTTTTGAATTATCTGATATAGGTAGTGATGTTTATGAAGTAATTATAGATGGCGAAGATGTTGACAGATTTAGTTCTAACTACCAAGAGGTGGTTGATAGTAAAATAATGGATTTAATGATTGTTCCTTATACTTTTGAAGAACCTTTTTTAATAATTGATCCATATAATACTAATACAACGGCAATAAATATTTATTTTGCTGATGCCGGAACTTTAGAGTATACTGTTCATGTAGATGATAGTGATATAGAAGATTATACTAATACCTTAAATGCTACATCAGTTGAAAGTAATAATGCTTATACTATGATTGGATTAATGGCAGGTTATAAAAACAAAGTTACAATGACTTTAACAGATGATGAAGGAAATACTCAAAATAAAGAATTTACTTTTGATTTATCTAGTATAGAAAATAGTGGTGAAGTTGCTCAAACCTTAGAAGTAACTGAAGGAGACAGTATTAATGAATTAGAAGATGGATTATATGCTGTACTTGGACATGATAAAAACTTTAATGCTGACATTTATTTATATGATAATGATGGAATACTACGTAGTGAGTTAAATCTGGAGGATTATCGCGCTGATAGAATTATTTTTTACAATGATAACTTAATTTATTCTTCAAACTATGATGAATTAATAGAAGTAAACTCATTAGGGAAAATAGAAAAAACATATTATTTAGGGGATTATGAAATGCATCATGACTATATTTTAGATGAAGATAATAATACTTTGTTAGTGCTTGCTAGTAAAAAAGATAGTGAGACTATTGAAGATATGATTATCTCAGTTAATCTAGAAGATGGGACAGTTAAAGAATTAGTAGATATGAAAGATCTATTACCAGAATTGTATGAAAATGCCTTCCATCCTGAAGAAAATGATTATGGTGGAGAAGAATTAGACTGGGTTCATTTAAATAGTATTGATTTTGTAAGTGATGATGAAATTGTTGTTTCAGCAAGGGAACTAAGTAGTATAATTACAATAAAAAATATTTATACAAATCCAGAAATAGATTATATAATTGCTGATACTTCTATGTATGAAGATAGTACTTATAAAGATCTTTTATATACAAAAAATGGAGATTTTACTTCACAAGCCGGACAACATAGTGTTGTTTATGAAACTGATGATTCCCTAGAAGATGGAGAGTATTACTTATATATGTATAATAATAACTATGGTGGAAGTAGAACATTACCAGACTTTGATTTCAGTAATTATCCAGGAATTGGAAGTTATACCGAAGGAGATAATTCATATTATTATAAATATTTAGTTGATACTAATAATAAAACATATGAATTAGTAAAAAAAGTTGCTTTAGATTATTCAAGTATTGTAAGTAGTACCCAAGAATTAGGAGATAATTTAATTACATCTAGTGGTAAAAGTCATTTATTTGCTGAATATGATAGTGATGGTGATTTAATAAAAAAATTCACTTATACATCAAAGAAATTTGCTTATCGTGTTTTCAAATATGATTTTAATGATTATTGGTTTTCAGAAGTAGAGTAATCTACTTCTTTACTTTTTAGAAAATTAAAGTATAATATTAGTGAGGTATTGTTATGGCTTTAGAAATGAAACATGAAGTAAAATATAAAAAAATGGGAAAATATTTAGTTAGTGATACGCTGTTTTTAGATTTAATTTTTAATAATAGTTGTAATTGTAATTGTCCTTTTTGTATTGCTAATACAAAAACTTTTGCTCTAGAAAATTATGAATTATGGAAAATTAATTTACGTAAAACATTAGAAATATTTGATGTAAGAGATATTATTATCTTAGGTGGTGAAGCAAATGTTGATCCATTATTCTTTGACAAATTAGATTATTTAAAAAAAGTAATAAAAGATAAAAAAATAGATAATGTAATCTTAACTACAAATGGAATATTATTAAAAAATAAAAACTTTTTAAATAAAGTATTAGATAGTGTAATTACAACAATTAATTTATCGTATATGAATTATAATCATGATAAGAATAATAATATAATGCAAGGAAAAACTTTAACTAAAGAGCAAATTAAAGAAATTTATAAACAAGTAAAAAACAAAAATAAAACTATGCGTATAAATGTAAATGTTTTTAAAGATAATTGTGATAGTGTAGATGAATTAACTAAATTTGTAGATTATTTTAATGG
>CALVVE010000008.1 GCA_944363775.1 uncultured Bacilli bacterium
AGCAATAATAATTATTCCTTCATTTGCTCCAAAACCATCCATTTCAGTAAGTAATTGGTTAAGAGTTTGTTCACGTTCATCGTGTCCACCACCAATACCACTTCCACGTTGACGACCTACTGCATCGATTTCATCAATAAAGATTAGACATGGTGCATTATGTTTTGCTTGTTTAAACATATCACGCACACGACTAGCTCCAACACCAACAAATAATTCAACAAAGTCAGATCCACTTATAAAGTAGAAAGGAACATTAGCTTCACCAGCAACTGCTTTAGCAAGTAAAGTTTTACCAGTACCAGGAGGACCTACTAAAAGTACTCCTTTAGGAATACGAGCTCCTAAACGTTGAAATTTCTTAGGACTTTTTAAGAAATCAATTAATTCTTGAACTTCTTCTTTTTCTTCGTCTAAACCAGCAACATCTTTAAATGTTACTTTATTACTATCAGGATTTAACTTAGCTCTACTCTTACCAAAATCCATTGATTTTCCAGCAGAACTCATTTGTCTAGTAATAAAGAAGAAAGCACCACCAATTAAGATAATCATTGGTAAAACATTAATTAAAAATAAGATAAATGTACTTGAATCAGGATCTGGTGCAGTATCCATTGTAAATTTTTCTTCTTTTTGAGCCTCAATAATCTCACCCATAATGTCATTAGATAGAGGAACTCTTACAAAGAAAGTTTCATTTTCAGCATAATCTTTTGCAACACCTCTTATTTCATAAACACTAGCGCGACTTTTAGGAACAATTTGAATTTCCGTAACTTCACCAGCATTGGCCATCTTCATAAATTCATCATATGTTAAAACATTAACCTTTTTATTTAATGTATCGAATAAAAATAAGACACTAACAATAAAAATAGCTAAGAAAACATATGGAATAAAATTTTTTCTAATTTGCTTTTGTTTCATCTGTTTCCTCCTTTTGATACCTAAGTATTATATCATACTTTTCTTTATTTTTATCTAATTTTGATTTCTTTATTCCCGGTATCCATAGTATTTGACCATTATTGTCAGTAACAATTGGCCAAAGGTTCCTTTCAAACATTGAAATCTTCTCATCAATAAAGATACTTTTTACCTTCTTTTTACCTATCATTCCTTTTACTTCCATCGTATCTCCAGGTATTCTAGTTCGAACATGAATAGGTAAACTTATCTCTTCACTATTTAAATAACACACATAATTACTATTTTTAGAAAAGTTTTCTACAGTCGTTATTTTATAACCATTAGGTAATAAAACATCTCCATCTAAAATATAATCATAAGATGTATTTGTGAAAAAATTATGGGAAATCATTAATTTATTATAGTTTTTAATAATATATATTTTATTTGGAAA
This sequence comes from uncultured Bacilli bacterium, assembly GCA_944363775.1. Classification (GTDB taxonomy): domain Bacteria; phylum Bacillota_I; class Bacilli_A; order RF39; family UBA660; genus Pelethosoma. Next base: position 1,367 of record CALVVE010000008.1, read on the forward strand.
ATTTAGAATAATATTTGGCTTGTTAGATGTAATAATTTTAAATATTTCATTTATATGATTCTTATTAATATACTTTATATTATCTTTTAATGAACAAAACAACCATTTTTCAAGTATTTTAATTTGAATTATTTTATCACATTCTTTTAAATTATCAAGTTCTATAATATTATTAATAACTATTTTATCGTAACGATCTAAAACTTCTTTCATAATATACTCTTCATAATCATATATAGTTTCACTAAATTCTTTAAACTTTTCAATAACATTACTATTTTCTTGTTTTAAAAATGGTAAAACATATTTACGATAACGATTTCTAGTATACTTATCTTTAAAGTTTGATTTATCAATAACGTAATTAATATTATTGCTTTTATCATAATCTTCTATTTCTTGCTTAGATAAGTTTAATAATGGTCTAATTATACTATATGTTTCCCTAGGTTCTATTTCTAAGAAAGCGTGATAACCAGCAAATGATGAACCTCTAGTTAAACGCATTAATATTGTTTCAATTAAATCATCACCATGATGAGCTAAAAAAAGATACTTAGAATTATATTTTTCTAATAAACTTTCAAAAAATTCATATCTAACTTTTCTAGCTAAAGCGTGAAAATTATCATTTTGCCATTTATCAACAACTAAACTTTCAAAAATAACATTATTATCTTCACAATATTCTTTAACAAACTCTAATTCATCTTTACTTTCTTCACGTACATTATGATTAACATGTGCACATACAATACTATATTTTGCTTCATTACGTATTTTTATTAATAAATCTAATAAAGCCATAGAATCTGGTCCACCACTAACAGCTACAACTATAGATTCATCACTTTTTATATTCAAATTTTTAATAAAATTCATTGCTTCTTTCATATTACCACTTTATCTCTTCCATTCCGTTTTCTTTTAAAAACGTATTAATTTGGGAAAATGGTTTACTACCAAAAAAGCCACGATTAGCTGATAAACCTGATGGATGAACAGATTCAATAATTTTATGTCTTGGATTAGTAATTAAATATTTTTTACTGCGAGCAAAGTTTCCCCATAATACAAAGACAACTGGTTTTTCACGAGCATTTAAAGCTCTTATTGTATTATTAGTAAATTCTTCCCAACCTTTATCTTTATGTGAAAGTGGGTATCCTGCTTCAACTGTCATAATCGCATTTAATAACATTACCCCTTGTTTAGCCCAATCACTTAAATTATTGTTTGTTCTAACAATTCCCAAATCATTATATAATTCTTTAAATATATTATTTAATGATGAAGGTCTTTTATCAATTAAAACTGAAAAAGATAAACCATGTGCTTGATTAGGTCCGTGATATGGATCTTGACCTAAAATTACAACTTTTACATTATCATAATCAGTATATCGATAAGCATTAAAAATATTATCATAAGCTGGATATATTGTTTTATTTTTATATTCTTCTTTAACAAACTTTCCAAGTTTCTTAAAATAATCTTTTTTAACTTCATCTTTCAAAATAATATCCCATTTTTTATTAAACATACATACTCCCCCATTACATTTTACCACAATTAGCCTTTTTATTATATATAAAACTAGATTTTAAAGAATACATACTGTAAACATTAATAATTGCAAGTAAAGCAACTAAAATATCAACAATCTTCCATAATAATGTTGGTGACATAATAGTTCCTATAAAAATTACTAGTAAAGTTACAATTTTTAATATAAATAAAGACTTTTTAGTAACTTTTTTTAAAATATATTTTATACTAGATTCACCATAATAATACCCTGTTAAAATTGTAGAAAACGAGAATAATAAAATACAAATAAATATAAAATAATTGCCAAAATTACCTAAATAATAATTAAAAGCTGTTTGTGTTAATTCAATTCCATTTATATCAATAAATTTATTATTCATATAATTTGTTGATAAGATTACAAAAGCAGTTGTAGTGCATATTAAAAACATTGTAATATAAACCCCTAGTACTTGAATAAAACCTAATTTAATAGAATCTTTTTCTTCACTAACTGATGATGCAATACTACCTGTTCCAAGACCAGCTTCAATTGCAAATAAACCTCTTTGAATTCCTATTATAAATGTTGGAATAAATCCACCAACAAATGATTTAAAATTAAATGCTTCAACTAAAATAGTTTTAAAAATAACTGGTATTTTATCATAATTAGTAATTAAAATAGTAAAAGTAACAAAAACATAAAATAAAGTCATAATTGGTACTAACTTACTAGTAATTTTTGATATTCTTTCAATCCCCCCAAATATTACAATACCAGTAAATATTACTATTATAATACCAACTAGTACTGATGGAATATAAAATATATTATTTAGTGATTTATTTATTGTATTAGCTTGAATACCTATAAAACCTCCAACATAAGCAATTAAAATTAGCATTGCATAAACAAGTCCCAACTTAGGATTATTTAATCCATTTTTTATATAGTACATTGGACCACCTTTATAAATATTCTTGAAATCCTTTTCTTTATATATATTTTCCAATATTGTTTCGGCATAAGTGTGGATAGCTCCAATAATAGTTATTATCCACATCCAAAAAACACTTCCAGCACCACCATAAAATATGGCCAATGCAGTACCAGCTAAACTACCAACACCAATTCTTCCAGCTAAAACCATCATTAACGAATCAAAAGAAGATATTGAATTATTCTTATCTTTTTTTAAAGATAATGAACTAAATATCTTATTTAATTTAAATTGTGGGAAATGACATAATATACTAAAATATATACCAGAAAACAAAAGAAGTGCGATTGCCAATCCCCATATTAATTTATTAACACTTTCCAACATATAATCACCCAAAAAATTATAAAATATAATTGGAGTAAAATATGTCAAAAAAAAGTTTAATAAATAAACTTATTTTTTTATATCAATAACTTATTATTATTTATTCAAAGCATTACTAATTTCAATAAATTCTTCTATTCTAAGTTTTTCTGCTCTTACGCTTAAATCTTTTCCATATTTAGCTAAAACTTCATTAATTTTGTTTAAATCATATTCTTTCAAATTATTTCTTAAAGTTTTTCTTTTTTGTTTAAAACTATCTCTAACTAACTTAAAGAACAATTCTTCATTAATAACATTCTTATATTTATTATGTTTTATAAATTCTACAACAATACTGTCAACATTTGGTTTTGGCATAAACACATTACTACTAACATCAATTAGTTTTTTTACATCAAAATAATAATCTAAGAAAACACTTAAAGAACTATATTCTTTAGTTCCAGGTACAGCTTTAAAACGATTTCCAACTTCTTTTTGTACCATTACAACAATTTTTTCTAATGGTATTTTATCTTCAATTAATTTTACAATAATAGGAGTTGTAATATAATATGGTAAATTAGCAACAACATATATTTTCTTATACTCATATTTTTGTACAGTATCTAAAACATTACTCTTTAAAAAATCTTCAAATATTACTTCAACATTATTACAATCTTTTAATACTTCATCCAATATCGGCTTTAATTTAGTATCAATTTCATAACAAACAACATTTTTTGCATATTTTGATAATTTATATGTTAAGGATCCAGCACCTGGCCCTATTTCTATAACTAAAGTATCTTTATCTACACCAGATTTTTCAATGATATTTGTTATTACATTCTCATCTATAATAAAATTTTGTCCAAAATTCTTTTTAAAATTAAATCCATATTTTTCTAATAATTCTTTCATTTTTGTTGGTGAATAAAACATAAAATCACTTCTTTCTATATAATATTATATCAAAAAAGATGAGAATTACCATCCCCATCTTTGAACACTAAATTTAACATTAGATCCAGATGTGTTTCCTAATCTAGCTTCAGCACTAGATGCATATGCTAAATCTAACCAAATAGTACCTTTTTTCCATGCATTAATCATAGAACCACCAGTATCTAAAACAACTGCATAATAAGGAGCCACACGACCATTATCAACTTGAATGATTGTACCACATGGGAACTTATCACGAGCTGCAGCTAAAATACGAACTTCTCCATATTCATAATCATTATAATATATACCATCGTATTTTAAACTGTGTTTAGTCCCTTCACGTGTATAACATGCAACATTTCCCACTTTACTGCATCCTGGACAATCAGGACCATATCCTGATAAACGTCCAACATACTTACCTTGGTCTCCAGTTCCTTGTTCAACAACTTCAGGTGTCATTTCTCTAAGAACTTTTTCATTATTTTCATCATCAACATATACAACACCATCAATTCCTTCACTAATAACACGTGTTACATTAGAAGGTAATTTACTATTATAAGTAACTGTTGTTGTATGAGCAACAACTTTATTATTAGCATTTAAACTTTTATTTATAACAGTATTTGCAGCTGTTAAAGAAGTCGTACTAACACTAAATGAATTAAACAATGAAACCATTGATACAAATAAAATGCGTACAATTTTACTTAATAATTCAAGTAAATATATGTTCATATCGCACCCCTAACTACTTACAACTGATATAATTTTAACATAGTTAAATATCTAAGTCAAATTGACTTATACTGTTAGTTAAGGTTTGCTTTAGTACTACTTCTAAAGGTATATTTTTTAATTCACTAATTTTTTTTGCAACAAAATATATATTATATGGCTCATTTTTTTCTCCACGATGTGGTTCTGGTGTTAAATAAGGACTATCAGTTTCTAATAAAATATCTTCTAAATCCAAATATTTTACAACTTCTTGTAATTTTGAAGCATTTTTAAATGTAACTACTCCACCAATACCAAATTTAACATTCAATGTTTTATATCTTTTAGCCATTTCAAGACTATAGCTATAACAATGTAATACTATTTTTAAATCTTTTCCATATTTTTCTAATATTTCAAAAGTATCCAATTCCGCATCACGACTATGAATAACTACTGTCTTTTTATATTTTTTAGCTATTTCTAATTGTTTTATAAACAACTCTTTTTGTTTTTCTTTATCTATATTGGGATAGTGATAATCAAGACCAATTTCACCAATTCCCACAATTTTATCATTTAAACAATTTTTTTCAATAAACGAAATTTGTTCTTCTTTATAATTAGAAGCAAATTCTGGGTGTAAACCAATAGTTCCATAGATATGATCAAATTTTTCTATTAATTCTAATACTTTTATATTTCCAGTATGATCTGCACCAGAAGCTATTAAATATCCATCATTCATTTTATTTAATATTTTTGAAATATCTTCATAATCATCTAAATGACAATGTGTATCTATCATATAATCACCAAACTACTTTTTAAAAATAATATCTTTTTTTAAAATTATAAATCTTATTAAAAAGATTATTACACCAATTAAATAAACTATATCATATATATTAAATGATACTAAAATACTTTGTATTAACAACAGCACAATAACACTAAAAACAAAAACAACATACCACGCACTATTAATATTGTTCATATTTTTTCTCCTTATAATATTGGCACTGCTTCCCCTCTAATATAACATGAAAGAAATAATTTTTTAACATTTTTTTATCTAAATAATTCGACATTTTACACAAATATACAAAAAACAAAGTTTTTTCAACTTTGTTTTACTTTAAATTTAATTCTTCTAACTTCTTTTCTTTATCAATTCTAACAAATAATGGTTTTGGATCATTTAACTTAATTCCATAATCCATTCCATTGTATTCATCTAATGAATCTAGGAAGTGATTATCTGTATTAAGTTGTCTTAAAATTTCTTTTGAAGTGTCAGGTAAGAATGCTTGTAATAATACTGCACCTTGACGAATTGCTTCTAATAAATTATATAAAACAGTAGCTAAACGGTCTTTTTTGCTTTCATCTTTAGCAAGAGCCCAAGGCATAGTTTCATCAATATATTTATTACATCTTCTAAAAATTTCAAAAATTTCATCTATTGCTTCTGCAACTTTTAAATTATCCATTTTTTCTATTACTTTACTTTTTGCTTCTAAAACAACATTTATTAATTCATCATCAATACTTTCTTTTTCTTTAGGTTCTATAACAACACCATCAAAATATTTTTTAGACATACTAATAGTTCTATTTACTAAATTTCCCAAAACATTAGCTAAATCAGAGTTTATACGTTCAATTAATAAATCATATGTAATGGTACCATCTGAAGCAAATGGAATTTCGTGTAATAAATAGTAACGAACAGCATCAACACCAAATTCATTAACTAAATCATCCGCATACATTATATTACCTTTACTTTTACTCATTTTATCTTGACCACATAAAATCCATGGATGACCAAATATCTTCTTTGGCATTTCAAGACCTAAAGCATGAAGCATAATTGGCCAATAGATAGTGTGAAAACGAAGGATATCTTTACCAATTAGGTGCAAATCAGCAGGCCAAAACTTATTAAATTGTTCACCACTATTACCATCTACATCATATCCTAAGAAAGTTATATAATTAGTTAATGCATCAATCCAAACATAAATTACATGTTTTTCATCAAAACTAACAGGTATTCCCCAAGAAAAACTTGTACGTGAAACACACAAATCTTGTAATCCTGGTTTTATAAAATTATTCATAATTTCATTTTTACGACTTTCAGGTTCAATAAAATTAGGATGACTTTCAATATATTCTTCTAACCACTTTGAATATTTAGACATTTTAAAGAAATATGCTTCTTCACTTGCAGCATGTACTTCACGACCACAATCCGGACATTTCCCATCAACTAATTGACTTTCAGTAAAGAAAGATTCACAAGGAGTACAATATAAGCCTTCATACTTTCCTTTATATATATCACCTTGATCATATAATTTTTTAAATATTTTAGCTACCATTTCTTTATGTGCTGGATTAGAAGTACGAATAAATCTATTATAACTAGTATTCATAACATCCCATATTCTTCTTACTTCTAAAGACATGTCATCAACATATTTTTGTGGTTCAATACCTTGTTCTTTAGCTTTTAACTCAATTTTTTCACCATGCTCATCAGTTCCTGTTTGAAAATAAACATCATAACCTAAAAATCTTTTAAAGCGAGCAATAGCATCAGCTAATACTACTTCATAAGTATTACCAATATGAGGTTTACCTGAAGTATAAGAAATAGCAGTTGAAATATAATATTTTTTCTTTTCCATAATATCTCCTCCTGATAAAGAAAAAAACACTTCACAGTTAAGGACGTGTTTCACGTGGTACCACCTTATTTTATAATACAAAAGTATTACCTTAACACTTAACGCGTGAAACGTTATTATCTAAAATCAATAATAAAACTCCAGAACCATTCGAAATAACTTCAATCTTTGTTTTCACCAACCACAAAGTCTCTACAAAATCCATTATTTTTCTTTCCTTCACAGCTTTTTACGAAGTAATTATAACATACAATATTTTAATGTGCAAGAAAATTAACTATTGTTCTAAATATTTTGATAAAAAAGTAGTAGCCAATTTAATAATTTTACCATCCTCATTTGAAATGTTATCAGTATTGGAAAATGCAATAACAAGACCATAAGCATCTCCTCCAACAATAATTGATTGAATTGTATAAGTACAATTCTCTTTTTTATCTTCGATAAAGTTAATTTCTTTTTTATGTGTCTCAACAATATTTTCTCTTATTTTTAAAGCTCTTTCTAAATAAGAACTAATAGTTTGTTTTTCATATTCTTTTTTTAAATTACCAGAAGCTGCCAAAATAATATCACCATCTGTAATTAATATATTCTTTTTTAGCAAACTATTTAGAGAATCGGCTAAATTTTCCACAAAACTATCTAAATTTTTCATTAATGAATATTTTTTTAATATAATTTGCTCATTTTTATCAACAAATATTTCTAAATTTTCACCTTCTTTAATTCTTAAATTTTTTCTTATTTCTTTTGGTATAACAATTCTTCCAAGCTCATCAATTCTTCGAATTACACCAGTTGCTTTCATAAAACCTCACTTTCTATAAATATTTTTAGCTTATTTAAACCAATTTATACCAATATTCTAATAAAATTATTATATTAAATTTTAAAAATATTAAAAAGTGTGCTAAAATATTAACATCTTAAAGGAGGAAGTTATGGATAAAATTTATGTATTTGGACATCAAAAACCTGATACAGATAGTATTACAAGTGCAATTGCTTTATCCTATTTAAAAAATAAATTAGGTGAAAATACAATTCCTTGTACTCTTGGTTCATTAAATAAAGAAACATCTTTCGCATTAAAATACTTTAATGTACGTGAACCAAAAAGATTAGATAGTGTAAGACTTCAGGTAAAAGATGTTAATTATTTAAGAAATCATTTTATTACAACACATTTTTCAATTCTAGATACCTTTAATTATATGATGAATAATCGTATGACAACATTACCAATTATTAATACAGAAACTAAAAAATTATTAGGTATAGTTTCAATGAAAGATATTTCTAAAGATCAAATAAGTGGAAATATCAATAATTTAAAGACTTCATATGATAATATTTTAGCTACTATTAATGGTACTGAAATATTGAGATTTGATGAAGAAATAAAAGGTAATATTATGATTGGTTCTTATAGTAAAGAAACAATTTTAAATGATGTTAATTTAAATCATGAAACTATTTTAATAATGGGAAATAGATATGATGTTTTAAACCATGCGATCGATAATAAAGTTTTATGTATAATTATTACGGGAAATGAACAAATTGATGATGAATTAATTGAAAAAGCTAAAAATAATAAAGTTAATATTATTCGTACAAAATCCGATACATTCTCAACTTCTAAACATATTGGATTAAGTAATTATATTAGTACTATTTTAAATAACAGAGATGTAGTTACTTTTAATGAAAAAGATACACTTGATTATGTAAAACAAGTTGCTAATGAAGTTAAATATAGTAATTATCCAATTATTAATAACGATAATGAATGTTTAGGAGTTCTTAGATTAGGTGATATTGATGATGTTACAAGAAAACAAGTTATTCTTGTTGATCACAATGAATTTGAACAAAGTGTTGATGGTTTAAATCAAGCTGATATTGTTGAAATAATTGACCATCATAAAATTGGTTCTATTGGTACAAATGCACCAATTAATTTCCGTAATATGCCTGTTGGTAGTACAAATACAATATTATATTTACTTTATAAAGAACACAATATTGAAATACCAAAAAATATTGCTGGTATAATGATGTCAGGTATTTTATCAGATACTTTAATTTTAAAATCACCAACTTCTACTAAATATGATGAAGAAGCTTTAACTGAACTTTCTAAAATAGCTGGTGTAAACTATGAAGAATATGGAATGGAAATGTTCAAAGCAGCATCTAGTCTAGAAGGTATGACAAAAGAGCAAGTATTATTTAGTGATTTTAAAAACTTCACAATTGGTGAAAATAAAATTGGTATAGGACAAGTCTTAACTCTTGATATTGATCAAATCAAAAAAGTTGAAAATGAATATATTGAGCTTTTAAACAAAGAAGCTGAAAGTAAAGGTTATGATATAATTGGATTATTTATTACAGATATTATTAACCAAGGTTCATATATTTACTTTAATAATAACAGTAAAGATATATGGAAAAAAGTTTATAGCAGTCCAGAGTTAGATGAAGGTTACTTTATTAATGGTTGTATATCTAGAAAAAAACAAATTGTGCCAAATTTAATGAAAATTATTGAAAAATAAAAAGAAAATTAACAAACAATTTTCTTTTTTATTTACATAAATGTATATTTTCCAACAAAAATATTGCCCGGGCAATATTTTTTATTATTTTTTTAGAGAATTTTCAATAGCATCCATTAAATCTATTAAATAATATATAAAATGTTTTTCTAATTTTACTGTGTCTAAAACAATTGTTAACTCACCTAACATCATTTTAAATCTAAACATTCTTGATATATCATTTACCTTCATAAATAAACTATCACCATTTATTTGTTCAGTTAACTTACGTGGTAAAGTGACTTCAATAAAATTACGTGTTTGCTTAATTTTAGTTATATTTAAAGCATTAGCTTTCTTTTCAAACCATTCTTCATGCATATAAATAATTAATTCATCACTAATTTTACCAAAACGATCTTCTAATTCTTCTTTAACTTTAGTTAAAGAATCATATGAATCAATAGAATTAATTTTTTTATGAATTTCTATCTTTAATTCTTCATCACTAACGTAATTATCATCAATAGTTGTTGCAACTTCAACTAATGGTTGTAAATTTTGATTAGTATCTTCTTTTTTCTTTTCACCTTTAAGTTCTGTAACACGTTCATTTAACATTTTTAAAAATAATTCTATACCAACACTATCTATAAATCCCGCTTGTTCACTACCTAAAATGTCACCTGCTCCACGTATTGATAAATCACGCATTGCAATAGCAAAACCACTTCCAAGTTCCGTGAAGTCTTTTATAACTTTTAAACGCTTAGTTGCAACATCAGTTAATCGCTTATTTGGTGCATACATTAAATAACAATATGCGATTTTATCACTACGTCCAACTCTCCCACGAATTTGGTATAGTTGAGCAAGTCCAAAATGATCAGCATCCATTATTATTAAAGTATTTACACGTGGAATATCAATACCAGTTTCAATTATTGTTGTACAAACCATTACATCATATTCGTGATCAGTAAATTTCATCATTACATTTTCCAAAGCATTTTGTGTCATTTGCCCATGAGCTGATACCACTCTTGCTTCTGGTACTAATTCTTTTATTTTATTAACTACTAGATCTATATCAGCTACTCGATTATAAAGAATAAATACTTGCCCATCACGTGATAATTCTTTATAAATTGCATCTTTTATTAATGATTTATTTTCAGCAAGCACATAAGTTTGAACTGGATATCTATTAACTGGTGGTGTTTCAATAAGGGATAAATTTCTAAGTCCAGACATAGACATTTGAAGAGTTCTTGGAATAGGTGTTGCTGATAGTGTTAAAACGTCTATATTAGTTTTATATCTTTTTATTTTTTCTTTATGTTTAACCCCAAAACGTTGTTCTTCATCTATAACAAGTAATCCTAAATCTTTATATTTTACATCTTCACTAAGAATACGATGAGTTCCAATTAATATATCAATTTTACCATCTTTTAAACGTTTTAAAATATTATTTGTTTCTTTTGCACTTACAAAACGATTTAATAAGGCAATATTTACGGGAAATGATTTAAAACGTTCAATTGCATTCTCATAATGTTGACTTGATAGTATAGTAGTAGGACATAGAAAAGCTACTTGTTTATTATCCATGATAGCTTTAAACATTGCTCTAAAAGCAACTTCAGTTTTCCCAAATCCAACATCACCACAAAGTAATCGATCCATAGGAATCTCTTGTTCCATATCTTCTTTTATTTCTCTAATTACTTTTAATTGATCACTTGTTTCTTCATAAGGAAATTCTGATTCAAAAATTGCTTGTTCTTCAGTATCTTTAGAAAAAGCAAAACCTTTTGAATGTTCTCTTTCAGCATATAATTTAAGTAATTCACCAGCAATATTATCAATTTTATTTTTTACTCTTAACTTAGTTTTTTCCCATTCTGTACTACCTAATTTATTTAATTTAGGAGGTATACCATCAGCTGTTGAATATTTTGTAATAAACTCTATTTTTTCAACTGGAATATAAAGTTTATCATTACCTTTGTATTCTATTTGTAAATAATCTTTCTTTAGACCATTTTTAGTTAATGTTTTAATTCCACAATATCTACCAATACCATGAATATTATGAACAACATAATCACCAATATTTAGTTTATTAATATCTCTAATCTTAGTTCCTAATTTAAAATTAGTTTTATAATGAATATCTTTCTCTTTTTTTCTAAATAATTCATATTCTGTAATAACAACTAAGTTATTTAAAATAAAACCTTTAGATACTTTTTTGATTATAATATTAACTTTCTTTTTAAATAAATTAGTTTCACTAGTAAAAACACAATTTAAATTAGTAAAAGTATCAATTATTTTATTTGCTTGATAACGATTACTTACACAAATAGCAACACAATCATATTGTTTTATATATTTACCTATTTGTTTTTCAATAGTTTCAATATTTCCCTTAAAAATAGGTAAATCTAGAGTGTTATAATTAATTGTCTTACTTATATCAAGTATTTTATTATCAAAAGAACTTAAATATATTTCTTTATTTGTTTTTATTTCATCTAATTCAAACATATATTTAGTATTACTTGGTAAATCTAAATTTGTTGAATATTCAAACATTTCTTTAACTAATAAATTATAACTATTAACAATGTCAGTATAAAATGAATAAAAAATTGTTGGGTTTTCCAAATAATCATTTATATTAACAATATCTATATAATTTGGTAATTCACGATGTTTTATATCTTCAGAGGCTAAAGTTTCAGTATAAGGAACAATATTAAAAGTTTTTACTTCTTTCTCTTTTAATTGCGTATCTACATTAAATATTCTAATAGAATCAATTGTATCTCCCCAAAACTCTATACGATATGGCTTTGTTTCATTTAATGGAAAAATATCTATAACAAAACCACGTACTGAAAATTCACCTGTTTTATTAACTATAGTTTCGCGTTTATATCCCATTGTATATAACTTTTGAATTAATTCATCAATATTAATTTCATCATCCACATTAAGATTTATCAAAAATGATTTAAAATAATCACTAGTTGGTAAATATCTTAAATATCCCATTAAATTAGTTATAACAATTTGTGATTTCTTATTAATTAAACTATTAATAGTTTCTAAACGTTGAATTTTTAACTCTGGACTAATTGCAAGTGCTTCACTAGTTAAAAAATCATCCATGGGAAATAATAAAACATTATCTATATAATTAGTTAAAGATTGATATAATTTATTTGCTTCATATAAACTAGAACAAACAACAACAATATTTTCTTTTTTAGTTAAATAATATTGATATAGGTAAAGTGCTTTTGTTTCATTTGTTAAACCTAGTATTTCACTTTTATCTAAATCAGGAAACAAATTATTAAACATATTATTCCTCCTTTATAACGCCAAAAATGTGATACTAAATATAGTACCACTACTTGTTATATTTATTCATTAAATTATCAAAACTTAGTACAAAATAATCATCTAAGATATTTACTACAGTATCAAAAGTATTATTTAAAATATTTAACTTTTCTTTATTTAAATGACCTAATACATAATCTTTAGTATCAATACTCTTATTATTAGAAATACCAATTTTAATTCTTTTATACTTTTTAGTTTTTAAATGCATTTCTATATTTTTAAGACCATTATGTCCTCCACTACTTCCTTGGTAACGAAGGCGAATTTTACCAAATTCAATATCCAAGTCATCACTTATTATTAATATATCATCAATATTAATATTGAAAAAATCTACATATTTTTTTATGACTTCTCCTGATAGATTAATATAGTGCTGAGGTTTTAATAAAATTACTTTTTCACTATTTATAAATAATTCAGTAAATAAACCTCCAAATTTTTCTTTTTTAAATTCTACATTATGTTTTAAAGCAAATCTATCAATAGCCATAAATCCCATATTATGCCTTGTATTTTCATATTCTTTACCAGGATTACCTAAACCAACTATTAATTTCATAATATCACTATCTTTCTATATGATAAGCATTATATACTTCACTTTTAGAAATATTTCTGTCTTTTGCCACTAATTTTATTGCATCTTTTGAACTTTTTCCTTCTTTAATATACAAATTAACATGTTCTACAATAGTTAAATGTTCAAATGTCTTTTCTTCTTTATCACCATCAACAATAATAACCATTTCCCCTTTTGCACCTTCTATTGCACTAATAACATCTGAAATTGTACCACGATATACTTCTTCAAACTTTTTACTGATTTCTCTACTTATACTAATATTTCTATTACCAAATATTTCTAACATATTATTTAAAGTTTTAGTAATTCGATGTGGTGCTTCATAAAAAATTATTGTATATTTAAAAGATTTTAATTCTTCTAACTCTTTTTTTCTTTTACTTTCTTTATGATCTAAAAATCCATAAAATAGAAAGTGTTTAGAATCTAACCCAGACATAATTAAAGCTGGAATTAAAGCAGTTGCGCCAGGAAGACCTACAACATTATATCCAGATGAGATTGCAACTTTAGCTAATTCAAAACCTGGATCACTAATAACAGGTGTTCCTCGATCACTAACTAATCCGACATTATTTCCCATCTCTAAATATTTTAACAATTTATCTTTATTCAATATTTCATTGTGATCATGACTGGCAATACATCTTTTTTTTATATTAAAGTGATGAAGTAATTCTTGAGTAACTCTTGTATCTTCAGAAAAAACTACTTCAACTTCATTTAAAATATTTATCGCACGTGGTGTCATATCATCAAGATTACCAATTGGTGTTGGTATTAAATAAAGTGTAGCAGTATTATTATAACTTTTTTGTGACATAAAAACACTTCCTCTAAACAGATATAATTATACAAAAAAAAAAGAAAAAAGTCCAATTTACTCAAACATTTTCTTAACTTCTTCAGTATATTCATCGTTACTATTATGGGTATATAAAGGAGGTAATATTTTTAAACCAGGATTACCATTTTTTCTTCCCTCTATTAATAATATATTAGATTCTAAACCAACTTTTGGATAAACAAATCTTATTTTTTTAGGTTCAATATTTTGCTTACGCATTTCTGTTATTATATCAATTAATCTATCAGTTCTATGAACGATTGCTAAATTACCATTATTCTTTAATAATTTACGAGCAATTTTAATAACATCAAAAACATTTAATGTTAATTCATGTCTAGCAATTTGTTTATAAACACTATCATTTTTTCTAGATTTTTCATTTACTTTAAAAAATGGTGGATTACATACAATAGTATCAAAAACATCACTTTCCATATTTTGATACAATTCCTTTATATCACCATTAATTAATTTGATTTGATTGCCTAAATTATTAATTTCTATTGATTCTTTGGCCATATCAAAAACATCTTTTTGAATTTCGATACCAGTAATTTGAGCATTTGTTTTAGTACTTAAAATCATTGATACAGGAGCATTTCCACACCCTATATCTAATATATTTTTTACATTAGTATTAAGAGTAACAAAATTAGGTAGTAATACAGAATCAATAGAAAAACTAAACATATCCGTATTTTGTACTATTTTTAAATTATTATAATTTAATAAATCATTAATTACTTTCATCGTCTTTCACATCTACTTCTATAATTCCATGACCAGGAATATCTACTTTTACTTTTCTTTTAAAGATATCAATTTCTGTTACTTTACCAGTTCCATTTGATGTACTAAATTCATCACCTATTTTAGGTAATTCTTTTTTACATTTTGTATAACAATCATCTTCATATCTTAAACAACATAATAATCTACCGCATAAACCATTAATTTTAGTAGGATTAAGAGCAATACCTTGATTTTTAGCCATATTAATTGAAACAGAATCAAAATCCTTCAAAAAGCGCGTACAACATAGAATATTTCCACATGTTCCTATTCCACCATATTCTTTTGATTTATCTCTAACACCTATTTGTCTTAACTCAATTCTAGTTTTATAAACAGCCGCAAGTCTTTTAGCAAGCTCACGAAAATCAATTCTTGTATCAGATAAAAATCTAAATATTAACTGACTTCTATCAAAAGTAAAATGTGCATCTAAAACTTTCATATTTAAATCCATTTCCCCAACAAAATTACGACAACGTTTTAAAGCATAACTACTATCTTTTATATTACGATTATTCTTTTTTAAATCATCTTTTGTAACAACTCTTATAATAGGTTTTAAAGTGCCAATAATTTTATTATTTTCCAAAGAAAAATTTTCAACCATTACTGTACCAAACTGTAATCCTTGTTCTGTTTCTACAATAACATTTGTACCTTTTTTTATCTTCTTTTCATTAGGAGAAAAATAATATATTTTTTTATTGTCAAAACTAACTCCTATTACTTCAACCATTATTTCTTCTCCTTTCCAAATCGATTATTAATTTATCCATTAATAAATTTATATTAGCATTAAAATTTAAGTCTTTATAATGTTTTAAAATAATTTCGATTGTTACATATATTTCATCTTTTGTTAATTTATCAACTATTTTTAATAATTGTTCTTTATACTCCTTAAAATATTCTAATTTTAAATCAAATTTTAAATTTAATAAATCTTTATAAAATAATATTAGTATTAATAAAGCTTGTCCAACTGTATTACGATCACTAAAATAATCATACCATCTATTTTTTATATCTAATAAAATGTCTAAATGATTAAGTTCATATTCTAAAACAAATTTAATAATAATATCTAATTTATCATTTTCTTTATAATTAGTTACAAAATCTAAAACATCTTGTGAATTATTACAAATAATATTAGCAATAGTTTCTAATGTATCGTTGGTTTCTTTATGTTGAACTTCTCTAAGGGAAATAACCTGACATCTTGAGATAATAGTATTTAAAAGTTGATAAATATTATCAGTTAACAAAATAGCAATAATATTATCTTCTGGTTCTTCTAAAAATTTCAAAATTGAATTAGCAGCAGAAGAATTCATTTTTTCTGCTTCTTTTATAATATATACTTTTCTTTCACTTTCTACTGCCTTAGTACTAAACATTTTTTGAAGTTCATCAATTTGTTCTTTTTTTATCCAGTTACCATCAGGTTCAATTATTTTTAATTCTGTAAAATTTCCATCATCAATTCGTTTACAAATAGAACAATCTTTTGCTTCCTCTTGTGAAGTATGGTGCTCACTGCATAATAAATATTTAGCAAACGCAAGAGCTAGTTTATCTTTATTATAATAATTTCTTGTTTCAAATAAATAAGCATGTGAACAACGATTATATTTTAAAGAATTTAATAAAATTTGATATGCAATTGGTTGTTCTACTTTAAAATCATCTAACATACTTCACCACATTTCTAAAAGACTATTAATAATATAACAATTAACGAAATTAAAGCTGGTATACCAAAAATTGTTAATAATAATACCGTAATAATATTTATAGGTATATACAAATTAAGTGGTCCAACTAATAAATTATAACCATATAATATAAATGCACTAACAACTATTTTTTTTATTATATTAAATATTTTTTTTAACATAGGACAACCTCCTATAAAAGTATATGTCCTATATTTTAAATTATGTTAATGGTTTACGATCTTCTAATGCCATACTAATAGTTAATGAATCAATGTAATCCATATCAGCTCCTAGAGGAATTCCATGAGCTATCTTTGTTATTATTACCCCTTTATTTTCTAATTTCTTTGAAATATATAAAGAAGTAGTTTCACCTTCAATACTTGATTTAAGAGCAAGAATAACTTCTTTAATATTTTCTTCATCTATTCTTTTTATTAAAGCATCAATATTTAAATCATCTGGATTAATTCCATCTAACGGAGAAATTAGCCCATCAAGAACGTGATATAATCCGTTAAATGCACCAGTCTTTTCAAATGTAATAATATTCTTAGGTTCTTCAACCACACAAATAACATCATGATTGCGTGTTTTATCTTTACAAATTAAACAAGTATCTTCTTCAGTTAAATTATTACAAATATTACATCTTTTTATTTTAGTTTTAATATCTAACAATGAATTAGAAAACATTGCAATTACTTCATCATCTAAATCCATAGTTGCAAGAGCTAATCTCTCAGCTGTTTTTTCACCTATACCGGGAAGCTTTTTATAACATTCAATTAAATTACATATTGTCTTTGGATACATCATACTAATTAAAATAATCCTGGCATTCCTTGAGTATATTTTCCTAATTTTTGCTCTGTTAATTTATCAACTTTTCCCATAGCTTCATTAAGAGCAACTACAGCCATATCTTCTAATGCTTCAATATCATCTTTATCTAAACTATCACAATCAATTTTAAATTTTAATATTTCTTTTTTTCCATTTACTTCAACTGTAACAAATGAAGATTTACCTTCAAAAACAGTTTGATCAATTTCATTCTTTTCTTTCATCATATCTTTTTGTAACTTTTGAGCTTGTTTCATCATTGCTTGTATATTCATATTTTATCATCTTCCTTCTATTCATATTCTACAATATCACCAAATAAATCAGTCATGTGATCTGTTTCTTTTTTTGTACTTCCAAGTAAATCATTTAAATTATAATTTTCTTCATGAAATGTAAATGTACGTAATTTATTATTAAACAAGTTTTTTATTTCATCCCATTCATCTTGATATGTGGAAATTAATTTGAATTTTTTATTAAATATTTGTTCAAACATATTTTCTATATTAATAATATTTTCATTAAATAAATCAGAAGTTATTTCATCATTATATACATAAACTAAATAATCATTTCCCGCCGCCTTAAGTGCTCCGTCTAATACCATTGAAGCAACTTGATTAAAATCAGGATTTAGAATTTGTGTTCTAATTTCAATTTCTTTACTAAGAATATACTTAATAATTTTCTTATCTAAATTAGCTAAAGCATTTTCAATTCTAACTTGTTTAACAATTTTTAATTTTTCTTTAATATCCCTATTTGGAAATTCTACATTTTTATTATCTTCTTCTTTTATAGATACATTCTTTATAGGAACATCATTTTTAACTTCATTCTTACTTATTTCTTTGGAAACTATATTTTTTTGTTCAACTATTTTTTCTTCTTCTTTTGCATTTGTAATTACCTTTGCATCATTATGAGAACATAGTTTTATTATAACCAATTCTAAAATCATTTTAGGTGAACTAAACGTTTTCATATCATGTAAAGAATTTTTTAATTCATAGATATAATTTATAATTTCCCGAGAATTTAAATTTTTACTTAATTCTTGATAAACTTCTATATTATAATTTTTTTCTTTAAAATAATTTGGAACCTCACTATATAATAATAGATTTCTTAAAAACAATATTATTTCTTCAGTTAATTTAATAATATTTTTTCCAGAACTATTATATTCATCAATTAATCTAAATAAATTTTCTAAATCATGATTAATAAAACTACTTATAAACTCTTTTAATTCTGTTTGTGATAAAGTTCCATTAATAGCATGAATATCACTTACATCAATTATTTTATCATCAGAAACAAATGAAATTACTTGATCTAACATACTTAATGAATCTCGCATTCCACCATCAGATAAACGAGCTATTTCATGTAATGCTTCATCATCAATTTTTATATTTTCCAAAGAAACAACTTGTTTTAATCTTTCAACAATATCAGTCTCTGATATCTTTTCAAAATCAAATCTTTGACATCTAGATAAAATAGTATTTGGTATTTTATGTGGATCAGTAGTTGCTAAAATAAATATTATATGTGATGGTGGTTCTTCTAATGTTTTTAATAAAGCATTAAAAGCTCCAACAGTTAACATATGAACCTCATCTATAATATATATTTTATATTTACCAGTTGTGGGTACAAGAGAAACTTTTGATTTTAATTCTCTTATTTCATCAACCCCATTATTTGATGCAGCATCAATTTCTATAATATCAGTTGCTTGTTTATTATTATATTGTGTACAATTTACACAAACATCACATGGCTTTAATCCATTAGGTGATTCACAATTAATAATTTTAGCTATTATTTTAGCTATACTTGTTTTACCAGTACCCCTAGGGCCAGCAAATAAATATGCATGAGATAATTTATCATGTAATATTTCATTAGCAATAGTTTGAGTAATTACTTTTTGTCCAGCTACTTCTTCTAAAGTTTTAGGTCTGTATTTTCTATATAAAGCTTGATACATGATTTATCACCTCTTTAACAATTATAACATTTACTAATCAAAGAAAAAAGAATTTAACGATTATTAAATTCTTTTTTCTTTAAAATATTCTTTTAATAAACTTGTTGTTTTTTCTTCTAAGACACCGCTGGTTATTTCAACAATATGATTATTTAATTTATTATTAAACACATTTTCAATACTTCCAGAATATCCAAATTTTGGACTCTTTGAACCATATACCAATCGTTTTATTCTTGATTGCAATATTGCACCAGAACACATCAAACAAGGTTCTAAAGTAACATATATTGTACATTCTTCTAAACGCCAATCATTTGTTTTTTTGCATGCTTCTTCTATTGCTAATATTTCTGCATGATGCGTAACAATTTTACTTTTATTTTTTTTATTATGTGCTTTAGAAATAATTTTATCTTTATAAACAATTACCGTTCCAATTGGAACTTCATCTTCTAACAAAGCTTTCTTAGCTTCTTCTATTGCTATATTCATATAATATTCATCCACATTATCACCACTTAATAATAAAAGACGCACACAATA
>CALVVE010000009.1 GCA_944363775.1 uncultured Bacilli bacterium
TGCACCTTCTACTCCACTATCACTCCATGGTTTTGAAGCTTCAATTGGTCCCATAAACATTTCATAAAGTCTTAGTGTATCAGCACCATATTCTTCGGCTATATCTTTTGGATCAATGGCATATTCTGGGTAACGTTTTCCCATTTTAATTCCATTTGAACCTAGAATCATTCCTTGATGTACTAATTTTTTAAATGGTTCTTCAACTGGAGATAATCCTTTATCATATAAATAATGATTCCAAATACGTGAATACATTAAGTGTCCAACTGCGTGTTCTGGTCCACCCATATATAAGTCTACTGGTAACCAATGTTTAGCAAGTTCTGGATTACAGAACATTTCATTATTATCTGGATCTATATATCTAAAGTAATACCAACTTGAACCGGCACTACCTGGCATTGTTGATGTTTCACGAATTCCTTTTTTACCATCTTTTCTTGTATAATTTTTCCATTCTTCAGCATTTTCTAGTGGTGCTTTTCCATTATGCCCTTTGTAATCTTCTAAAACTGGTAATACAAGTGGTAATTCATTATCTTCAAGTAAATAATCTGTTCCATCTTCCATATGTACAATTGGAACTGGTTCTCCCCAATAACGTTGACGAGCAAATATCCATTCACGGAATTTATAATTTACTTGTTTTTGACCACATTTATGTTCTTCTAACCAAGCAATCATTGTTTTTATTGCTTCTTCTTTATTCATTCCGTCTAAAAATTCTGAATTTATATGAAGTCCATCTTGTGTCCAAGCTTCTTTAGAAATATCTCCACCTTCTAATACTTGAATAATTGGAATATTAAATTTCTTTGCAAATTCATAATCTCTTGTATCATGAGCAGGAACTGCCATAATGGCTCCTGTTCCATAACTAGCAAGTACATAATCACTAATATAAATTGGAATTTCTTTATTATTTACTGGATTTATGGCATAAGCTCCAATAAATACTCCTGTTTTTTCTTTATTTAATTCAGTTCTTTCTAAATCACTTTTAGAAGCACAAGCTCTTTTATAATTTTCTACTTCTGTTTTGTGTTCTTCTGTTGTAATTAAATCAATTAAATCGTGTTCTGGAGCAAGTACACAGTAAGTTGCTCCAAATAGTGTATCTGGTCTTGTTGTAAAAACAGTAAATGTTTCATTATGATCTTTTATTTTAAATGTAACATGAGCCCCTGTTGATTTTCCTATCCAATTTCTTTGCATTTCTTTTGTTGATTCCGGAAAGTCTATTTTATCTAATCCAGCTAATAATTTTTCTGCAAAAGCTGGTTGGTCAATACAAAGTTGTTTCATTTTTTTTCTTACTACTGGATATCCCCCACGTTCACTTTTTCCATCAATTACTTCATCGTTTGAAAGAACTGTACCTAATTCTTCACACCAATTAACTGGCATATCTACATATTTAGCATATCCATCTTTATATAATTGTTTAAAAATCCATTGTGTCCAGTGATAAAATTTTGGATCACTAGTCATAACCATTTTTGTCCAGTCATAATCAAAACCTAATGAATTTAATTGTTCACTAAAGTAAGCAACATTTTTTTCAGTAAATCCGGCTGGATGATTTCCTGTTTGTACAGCATATTGTTCAGCTGGAAGTCCAAAAGAATCATATCCCATTGGGTGTAATACATTATAACCTTGCATTCTTTTCATACGTGAAACTATATCAGTGGCTGTATAACCTTCTACGTGTCCTGCATGTAATCCTACTCCACTTGGATATGGAAACATATCTAACACATAATATTTTGGTTTCGAAAAATCCCATACATCAGTTTTAAAAGTTTCATGTTCTTTCCAATATTTTTGCCATTTTTGTTCTATTTTATTTGCTTCATAATTCATTTTATCTCTTCTCCTTCTTTTTATAATATGTACCTAGTAAGTGATAAGATATTAATATTAATAACATTAATACAAAGAAACCACATACAAATTTTAATAACCAATTATCTATAACACTTATTATTAATACAGTTGTTGCCATAATAAATGAATTTACTATAGCAATATGATTAGCAAGTGTTTTTAATTCTATTTTTTCTAAATTAACTTTATATCTTACTTTTAAATATAAACATTCTGTACTAGTAAGTAATTTTTTTAATTTCTTTTCTCTTCTTATTACAAATAAATAATATATTAAATATACTAGTGAGAATGATATAAAAAATAATATTACTTCTAACATAACTCCTCCTTTATTACACAAAAAAGCCTCATGAATAAGGACCCTATTGGGCGGTACCACCTTATTTCATAAGACTTTATGCACTTAATCTCGTAACGTGAGAAACCGGTTTTCACAGCTAGAAAAGCAAGTTCATTAATATCTATTGGAAGTTTTCATCAACCACTTCTTTTCTAAAAATAGATTTTTAACTACTACTCTTTCCCTTTGCTTTTTAATATATCAGTATTATATTACACTTGTTCAACATATTCAAGTAGTTTTTTAAATAATCTTATATATTTTCTCTCTAAACCAGCTCTTCTTAGCTTTGTAAGCTCAATTCTTTTCTTTTTAATCTCTAAATCACTAAATAAAATACTATCTATCTTTTCTTTTAATGTTGTTTCGATTTGTAAATCATTAATAATTGAAGCAATATCTTCATTAATTAATCTTACTGCATCTATTTCAATATCTTTTCCTTTACAATTTATTGTAAGTTGTAATGTTGTAGGAACTTCTGCTACTTCAACAATAAAGTCTGGACCATCAACATAGTTTTTACTAGCAATCTTCTTATCATTTAAGAATACTACAACATCATTTGCTTGTTTAGTATTACGGAAACGTATTTTATAATTTCTTGTATCTGGAACAATACCACTTTTTCCTTCTAATGCTCGAATTATAACTGTATAATTATTAGGCATATAATTATAATCGATTGATGTTGTTAAGAAGAAACCTTTACGATATAAATCACTAACACCATCATCTTCATAAAGTTTATAAGTA
This sequence comes from uncultured Bacilli bacterium, assembly GCA_944363775.1. GTDB lineage: Bacteria > Bacillota_I > Bacilli_A > RF39 > UBA660 > Pelethosoma. Next base: position 2,993 of record CALVVE010000009.1, read on the forward strand.
TTACTCTTACCTGGGAAAATTTGAATTTCCATATCTTTAGGTGGATTAGTATCATTTATAACTTTATGCGTTGCCAGTGGCAAGATTGATCCTGCTTTAGCAAATACAGGATAATCTTGATCTCTAAAGAATGAAACATATTTTTTACCACCTGGGAATTTTTTTCCAGTTACGATATCATACCAAATTCCATCTGGTAAGTAAAAGTAATGAATTACACGATTCATAAGTGGTTCATTTTTAGAAATAATTGGTGCGACAAATAATTCAGTTCCAAAGAAATATTCATCACGATATCTAGTATCATCATAAAATTCAGGTTTTTTATAATAAAGTGGTTGTACAATAGGCATTCCATATTTATAGTATTTATATGCTTCAGCATATAAATAAGGAATTAAACGATGTCTAAAGTTTAAATAATCTTTAGCAATTTCTAATGTTTTTACATCCCATTTCCATGGTTCTCTTTTATAATATTTACCACTTTCAGTACCAAATTTTACTATTGGTGAGAAAACAGCTAATTCTAAGAATCTTATATAAAGTTCACTATCTTCTATTCCTTTATAATATCCCCCAATATCATGTGCCCACCAAGATACTCCCATATTAGAAGCACTTGTATTAAACATTGGAATTGTTTTTAATGTATCCCAACTTACAATTGTTTTTCCTGAATATAAAACTGGATAACGATGTGGAGCGATATTAGGATTACGTGATAAAATCATTGGCCTGCGTTCATAATTTCTTTTCATGTCTTGATAGTGATAGTGATTTAAAAACCATAGTTTTTTCTTATCTTCAATTTTTTCAATATCTAACCAAAAGAAATCTACACCAACTGCATCTAATGGATGAATTAATATTTTTAAATAAGCATCTAACCATTTAGGATCAACTGTATTAAATGGTATAATTCCTGATTCGTTTGGTGTTAAATATTTACTTATTTGTTCAAAGTTTTGTTCAAATGGATAAATACCCTCTAATGGATTAATATTTAAACCAACTCTAATTCCTTTTGAGTGTAAATAACTTATCATAGCTTTAGGATTTTTAAATAAATTATTATTCCAAGTAAATCCTGTTTTTAAATTATTAGCTTTCTCATATTCTCTTATATGCCAATCACTATTTAAAGCTAAAACAGAAATTGGTATTTCTTGTCTTTCAAATTCAAGAGCAAGATTTTTAATTCCTAAATCACCATAAGGAATATTACGACTCCACCAATTTCCTAAAGCATATCTTGGAATAAGAGCAGGATACCCTGTTAATGTATAATAATCTTTTAAACAATCAGCAAAATCTTTTAAATACATAAATAAGTATAAATCTACACCCTTACTTTTTCTATCTTCAAGATTACCTAAAGCATTAAATATTTTAGTATTAGAATCATCAATTGTAACAAAACCATCACTTGAATATAAACCTTTAGTGAAAGCATGTTTATTATTATCATCTAGTGAAAAATTAGGTGCCCCATAACTTCTAACTTCTGGATGACCATAATACCATATTTTATCAGTATTTAATAATTCAACTTTTAAATTTGCCATTGTATTTAATTTACTACCTTGAAAAGGTCTTTCTTTAACATAAGTTAATCTAAAATACTTAGTTTTTATAATTAAATAATTAGCATCATCTTTAACTAAAAACTTTGGTCTTTCAAAATCACGATACCAAGCAAGTTCACTAGGTTCATCAACAAATATTCCATCTTCATTATACTCAAGTCTAACTAATCTTTCTGTTAAAACTGTAATTCGATATTTGTTTCCTTTAAATATACATTTTTTATTAGCTTTAGCCCTATCTAAATTCATATTAAAATGTTCACCTAAATTATACATTATCTCACCCCTTTTATAATTCTTCTATTTTCATAAAATTAGTATGTTTTACGTTATTAAATGGATAACCTCCAGTAATTATATATTTATCAAATGGATTTAAACTAACTTTAGTTAACATCATTTTTTTAGCTAGTTCCATCATTTTATCAAAGTTTTTTATTTCTTTTACTTTATATGTATATACTCCAAAATAAAGTGAAAGTTCTTTTAATACATCTTCATTAGGTGATAAGGCAATAATTGGACATGCTGGTCTAAAACGACTTATTTTTTTAGCTGTATAACCACTCATAGTAGGAATAACAATTGCTTTAGCTTTTAATCTATCAGCACATTCTACAACACTATAAGCAATTGAACCAGTTATATCTTGTTTTTCAGTACGCATTGCTTTATCTAAAAGTTCATAATAATTAATATCTTCTTCCGTACTTTCAATTATTTTTTCCATCATCATAACTGTTTCATTAGGATACATCCCAACTGTTGTTTCACCTGTTAGAACAATAGCATCAACACCATCTATTACGGCATTAGCAACATCACTTACTTCAGCTCTTGTTGGTTCTAAAGAATTTTCCATAGAAGACATAAGATCAGTAGCAATAATACTAACTTTTCCGGCGGTATGACATTTACTAATAACTAATTTTGTAATTCCCGGAACTCTTTCAATTGGTATTTCAACACCTAAATCACCACGAGCAACCATAACTCCATCACTTAAACGAATTATTTCATCAATTTCATCAATTGCACTTTCACATTCAATTTTAGAAATAATACTCATATGATCATTTTTCTTTTCAATTAATAAATCAGTTACTTCTAAAATATCTTCTTCATTTCTAACAAAAGATAAAGCAAGAAAATCAACATTATTTTTACTAGCAAATAAAATATCTGATTTATCTTTTTCACTTAAGAATGGTAAATTCAAATTACAATCAGGAACATTTATAGCTTTTCCACTCTTTAGTATGCCACCAATTAAAACTTTACATTCAATATAAGTTTCCATTTTATTAATAACTTGTAATGAAATTTTACCATCATCCAATTTAATTATTGAATTATATTTTACATTAGTAATTAATTCTTCTTTATTTACTGATAATTCATCTTCACTTCCAAGTCTTCCATCAGCATATATTTTTATCATTTGTCCTTCTTTTAATTCTATTTGCTTATCTTTTAATTTTAAAATTCTAATTTCCGGACCAGCTAAATCTAACATAATTGGTACATAAAGTTTTAATTCTTCATTAATTTCTTTTACATATTCAATTATTTTTTTACAATAAGCATGATTAGCATGACTCATATTAATTCTAATTACATCAACACCACTCATAACTATATTTTTTAATTTTTCTTTTGTATCAGTTGCCGGACCTATTGTCGCAATTATTTTTGTTTTATTCATATATTCCACCTTATTATATTATAACATGTTTTTGCACAAAAAAAATGAGAATTAATAAATTCTCACAATATTTTCTATTTTTTATTACTTAAATGATCATCATAAAAAATATTATCAGGTTTAGAATTAAATATTTTAGATATTCTAATTGCCATATCATATGACAGTCTACGTTTACCAGATTCTATTTGACTATAAAATGGTTTACTGATACCCAATGCATCTGCCATAAATGCAGTAGTATATTTATGTTCCAAACGTAAGTTTCTCAGTTTTAAATACATTTTTTCAGCTCCTTTTTTCTAATTTTTATGCATTACATACATTATAACATATACTATTTACATATTTTCATTATTTTTACAAATTTTATGCTAAAATTTTAATAACAACGCAAAATGTGATATAATGTACATGGTTGATAGATATAGTAACAAATATATTTTGTTTTCTTGATTTGTAAATATTGATTATGGTTTCAATTATTTTATTAAAAACCTTTGTACCTCTTACAATTGATATTGTTAAAAACTTTAAAACATCTCTCTCGGGTTATATTTAGTTACTAATTGCCCTAAATGTCTATCAACCATAAATATGAGAGAACAATAAAAAAGGAGACTTGATTCTCCTTTTTTAGTTTGTAATTTTTACATCACAATCTAAACTAGTCAAACCACCAACAACACCTTCATTAATTACTTTTGTATTTGCGTGATATGTTACTTGTACTCCATTTGTTGCAGTATCCATATTACGACCTGTTTCTAAATTTTTTATTGGTCCTTTTAAATTACCACTATTTATTAAAACTTCAAATGATACACATATTTTAGTATCAGAAACATATTGTTGTAAATTAACATTATTATCTAAATATAATTCAGTTGCATTTACATATGTTTCTTTAGCAGTTTCATTAACAGTTCCTTTTGATTTTGTAAATTGATTTAAAATTGAAGGAAATGCAAGAATACTAATTAGTGCGATTATAACAATAACAGCTAAAAGTTCAACAAGAGTAAATCCCTTTTTCATAATATCACCTATTATAATTATAACATTTATTTTCAATTTGTAAACAAAAAGAAGTTATAACTTCTATAAATTAACATTATGATATACATGTTGTACATCTTCAACGTCTTCTAGCATAGTTACTAACTTCTTAAATACTTCTAAATCTTCACCTGTAAGAGTAATTGTATCTTTTGGAATCATTGTAATTTCATCCATTTCAAATTCTACATTTGGTAAAACATTACTAATTGCATTTTTAATATCAAATAAATCTTTTGGATTACCATAAATAACTGTAAGCCCATTATTAGTTTCAACATCATCAATATCAATATCAGCCATAATCATTTGTTCTAAAGCTTCTTCTTCACTTAATCCTTTGAAACCTACTACACATAAATGATCATATTGATAAGCAACACTTCCAATAGCTCCCATTTTTACATGACATTTATTTAAAACGGCTCTAATACTACTTACACTACGATTTACATTATCAGTTAAACAATCAACAATTACAGTTGAACCAGCAGGTCCAAATAATTCATAACGTGCTTCTACATAGCTTTCATCAGCACCACTATTTACTTTATCAATAGCTCTTTTAATAATATCACTTGGAACTTGTTCTTTTTTTGCTCTTTCTACTAATCTTTTTAAACTGGCATTACTTTCAAGTTCAATACCCCCAGTTTTAGCAGCCTGATATATTTCTCTTGCATACATAGAATATAATTTTGATTTAGCTGCCCCAGTTTTTTGAATACTAGCTTTTCTTACTTCATAAGCTCTTCCCATAATATCTTCCTTTCGCTTCTATATTTTACTCAATTTTTTTCAATTTGACAAGTTTTTTTCTTGTTCTAAACTAATTTCACTTAATTCTTTTAATAAAGGACTTAAAATAAATGTATTTTCTTTCATCTTTAAATTAGCCCAACCACCAACATATAACATTTCTTCAAAATCACAATCCAGCATTTCAGTTAAACATTCTAACTTTTGAATATTATTAACAAACTTATTTGTTAAATTTAATTGTATTTTCTTTTGTTCATTAGATAATTTTATTAAAATTTCTTTTTTCTCTTCTTCACTTTTCCCTATAACATTTGCTTTAAATTCATTAGATTTTTCTTTATCATAATATCTAATTGGTAAAAATGGAACTATTTTTACTTTATCGATTCCTATTTGTTTTAATTTTATAATAAATAGATATAAGAAAAAAACAAAATTAGGTGAAACATTACGCATATTTTTTTTAAAATATGATGACATATCTTCTTTATTTATAATATAATCATTTTTTAAGTTTTCCTTTATTATTTGATCAATAGATTCTAAATAATCATTATTTTGATTTTTAATATTTTGAATTGCATAAACATAACAACAATCATTACTTATACCAAATGAAATGGTTGGTGAGAAATAATTATTTTCACCATCAGTTATTCTAAATTGACATTCATATGGTGTTTCTAACATTAATGATTGTTTACTTATTTTATAATAAATTGAAGAATTATTAAGTGTAGAAACATTTGAACATAAATTTTTTTCAGTTTCTTCATAATTTTCTTTTAGAAAATTAATTCGTACTTTTAAATACTCTTCAGGATATAAAAAATCATTATATGTAGCATTGTTAAAAGTTAAAGCCAATATTTTTTTTACATATTCTTCTTTTGTTATATCAAATGGTTTTTCATATTTTTCAAGCATTAAATATAAGTAATCTTCTAAAAGTTTAAAAAATAATTCATTATTATTTACCCTTAAATATGGAACTTGGGAATCAATATCTTTACTTCCATCTAAATTAGAATAATACTTAATATTATAGAAAAATTCTTCTTCTCCTAAATATGGATTATTTTGAACAATTCTTATTCTTCCTTTATGGGTATTTGGAATAATTTCTTTTAAAAATATTTCTTTTACATTCACTTTAATCGCCTACACTTCTATTAATTGCATCACGAGCTGCAACTTGTTCAGCTTCTTTTTTACTATGAGCAGTACCTGTACCATAAACAACATTATCAATTTTAACGGCTACTGTAAATTTTTTATCATGAGCAGGTCCTTCTTCATCTACTAGTTCATACTCTAAACTTTTTTTATCAGTTTGAACTAATTCTTGTAATTTAGATTTATAATCATCAAAGAAATCTAAAGTCTCATTTTCAATAATTGGCATAATATTTTCTTGCATGAATTTCTTTACAAAATCAAGCCCTTGATCTAAATACATTGCCCCTAACATAGATTCAAAAATATCGGCAACAATAGTCTTACGAAATTTACCGCCACTTTCTTCTTCTCCATGTCCTAATTTTAAGTAATTATTATAACCTAGTCTAAGTGAATACTCATACAAAGCATTTTCACATACATAATGTGAGCGAAGCTTTGTCATAACACCTTCAACTTCATTAGTATTTTTATACAAATATTCACTCATAATAAGTTCTAAAACGGCATCTCCTAGATACTCTAAACGTTCATAGCTCTCTACTCTATTCTCATTCGCATATGAAGTATGAGTTAAAGCTTGTTCATATAATTTTTTATTGTTTGTATTAATTTTCAATTTTTTTAATAACTCGTCCATAATTCACCTCCTTTGCCATATATATTTTACCACACTTTAGAAAAGTTTAAAACTGCCATTTACAAGAACTTAATATTCTAGTATAATAATAATGTGATTTTATGAAGAAAATATTTATAAATATTATAAAATTTTATCAAAAAATACCAGGTCCATGGCATTTAGCTTGCCGTTTTACACCAACTTGTTCCAATTATATGATTGAAGCAATCGAGATTCATGGTGTATTCAAAGGTTGTTTTTTAGGAGTTAAAAGAATATTAAAGTGTAATCCATGGGGACCTAGTGGTTATGACCCGGTACCAGAGAAAGGAAAATGGAAATGAAAAAGTTTTTTGTTATATGTTTTTTATGTTTAATCTCACTTAATGTAAGTGGTTGTTTAAAAAGAGATAATTTGGAAGATATTACAATTTATACAACTGTTTACCCTTTTGAATATATAACTAATAGATTATATGGTGAACATAGTACTATCTATAGTATATATCCTGCGGGAGCTAATCCTAATAAATATAAATTAACAGATAAACAAATAAAAGATTATAGTAAAGCTAGTTTATTTATATTTAATGGTTTAAGTGATGAGAAAGAATATGTTGCTCCTATGCTTGAAAATAACAAAAATATGAAGATTATTGATTCAACGCTAACAATGGAATATACTAATAGTATTGAAGAATTATGGTTAGATCCATCAAACTTCTTAATGCTTTCTCAAAATATTAAAAATGGATTATTAGAATATATTAGTAATCATTATTTAAAAAATAATATTAAAGAAAATTATGATAGTTTAAAAATAGATATATCTAATATTGATGCAAAATTGAAATTATTAAGTGAAAGTAGTAATAATCCAACAATTGTTGCATCAAATGATTTGTTTAAATTTTTAGAAAAATATAATATTACTGTTATTTCTCTTGAAGAAAATGAAAATTTAACTGAAAAAACAATTTATGATGTAAAGAATTTAATTAAAAATGGACAAATTAATTATATATTTACTGACCAAGATGAAGAAGTCAGCAAGACTGTTCAAAATTTAGTAGATACTTATGGTGTTGAATTACTTTCTATTCACAATTTATATAATTTAAGTGAAGATGAAAGAACAGAAAAAAATGATTATATATCTATTATGAATGAAAATATTGAGTTATTAAAGAACGAATTATATGATTAATATTGACTTATTAAGGATTTTATGGTAAAGTTAAAAGGCGTGGAAACTTTAGAAGGAGGGTTATTATGGCAAAAAAAGCTACAGGAAGAAAACCATTATTTGGAAATAATAGATCTCATGCATTAAATGCTACTCGTAAAAAACAAGGATTAAACTTACAAAATGTTAAATTAGAAGATGGTTCTATCGTTAGACTTAGTGCAAGAGAAATTAGAACTATGAAAAAACAAGCATCTGCATAAGATGTTTTTTTTTGCATGAAAAAAAGGAACCCCATACCGTAGTACTAGGATTTCCTTTTGAAGGCATATGAGATCTTCCTTTCTTTTTTATGTAGGAGTGTTTATATATATTTATTTATATTCTTTTATTACATCTTGTTGTACTTTTAAGTTGACTCTTGACATCACCTTTCCTTTCTACATATTAAGTATACTTCACAGTTGTGATAATTTAATGAAAAAAATATGAAAGAAAAAGAACAATCAATTTTGTCCTTTAGGTTCAAGTAAAGATAATGAAACTTTTTTCTTTTCTAAGTTAATATCATCAACATAACAATCAACAATATCCCCTACATTTAATACTTCTTTTGGATGTTTTATATATTTATCAGTTATTTTAGATATGTGAACTAAACCATCATTTTTAATACCAATATCAATAAATGCCCCAAAATCAACAACATTTCTAACAGTTCCTTGTAATTTCATACCTACTTTTAAATCTTCAAGTTTTAAAATATCTTTTTTAAGTAATGGTTTTGGCATATCATCACGTGGATCGCGATTTGGTTTTAATAATGTTTTAACAATATCTTCTAATGTATAATAATCAGTTTTTAAAATATCTACATATTTATTTATATCTAAATTTTCTAATTTTTGATTTAATTCATTAGTTCCAATCATAGCTAAATTACTATCTAAAGATTTTAATAAGTTATTTGTAATATCATAACTTTCAGGGTGAATTCCTGTTCTATCTAAAACATTAGCAGCATCTGGGATACGTAAGAAACCAATTGCTTGCGTATAAGTTTTATCACTTAAAAGTTTCTTCTTTTTTATTTCTTCACGATTAGTTATTTTTCCAAACTTATTACGATATTCTAATATTTTATCAATATTCTTTTTAGTTAAACCAGAAACATATTTTAAAAGTGATGCGCTAGCAGTATTAATATTAACACCTACTTGGTTAACTGATTTACTAACAACAAAGTCTAAAGACTCAGTTAATCTTTTATTAGAAACATCATGTTGATATAACCCTACACCTATACTTTGTGGATCAATTTTAACAAGTTCAGAAAGTGGATCTTGTAATCTTCTTCCAATACTTATAGCACTACGTTCTTCAACGTGTAAATCCGGAAATTCAGAAATTGCTAATTTGGAAGCTGAGTACACACTAGCCCCTGCTTCATTAACGATGATATATTCAACTTTTCGTGTTTTACAACTATTAATTACATCAGCAACTAATGCTTCACTTTCACGTGATGCAGTCCCATTTCCAATAGCTATAATATCTATTTTATATTCATCAATTAATCTTAATAATTCTTTTTTACTTTCTTCATATTGATTCTTAGGTTCATGTGGGTAAATAACTGTTATTTTTTCTGGTTTTCCTGTTTCATCAATAACCGCTAATTTACAACCTGTACGATAAGCTGGGTCAAAGCCTAATACTACTTTATCTTTCATTGGTGGTTGCATCAATAGTTTTTCTAAATTTAATCCAAAATTAGCAATAGCAACCTCTTCAGCTTTTTCTGTAGCTTCCGCACGTAGTTCTCTTTCAATACTAGGTTTAATTAAACGTTTATAACTATCATTTATAGCTTCAATAATGTATTCTTTAGTAAAAGATTCTTTATTCTTGATTACTTTTTCTTCTAAGAAATTAATTATTTCTTGTTCATCTAACTTAAGTGATACAGTTAAAACTTTTTCTTTTTCACCACGATTAATTGCAAGAACACGATATGATTTAATAGTTTTTAATGGTTCTTTATAGTCATAATACATTTCATATGTTTTAAGTTCATCAACTGCACTTTTCTTCTTTTTCGATTCAATATTACTATTAAAATAAGTATGTCTTCTTATCCATTTACGATAAAAAGCATTATCACTTATATACTCAGCAATAATATATTTAGCTCCTGTTAAAGCATCTTCTTTAGTTTTTACAGAATCATTTAAATATGGTTTAACAAGTAAATCAATATTGCCTGTAGTTGGACATGACATTATTTTTTTAGCAAGTGGTTCTAATCCTAAAGCAATAGCTTCTGTAGCTTTTGTTTTTTTCTTTTCTTTATATGGTCTATATAAATCTTCTACTTCAACTAATTTACTAGATTGCATAATCTTAGCTTTTAATTCATCAGTCATTAATCCTTTTTCATCAATTAATCTAATTACATCTTCTTTTCTTTTTAATAAGTTTACTTGGTAAATATAAACTTCATTAATTTCTCTAATTTGTTCTTCGTTTAAATTACCTGTAGCTTCTTTACGATAACGCGCAATAAAAGGGATTGTATTCCCTTCTTCTAATAACTTTAAAGTTGTTTCAACTTGTTTTTCTTTTATATTTAAATTTTTACTAATTTCTAAAATTATATCTTTATTCATTTTTAATTCTCCTAATTATTATTTAAAAAATTAATTATTTCATCTTCTCTTATAGAACCAGCAATATAACTATCAATTTTACCATTTTTTAATTTAGCAAGCATTGGTATAATAACTCCAGCTTTAGTATAATCATCAGCACTCATAAATTTTTCATTTTCACTTTCGGAAATATCAGAAATATTTAAACAGTCAATTTGAATCCGTTCTTTTTGAGCACTATCTTCAATTATTTCTAACATTTCTTTAGAAATTTTTTCATCATTATATACAAATACATATTTATTAGACTTATTTTCTCTTAAAGAAAAATAATTATCTAACGTAATATCTTTTGAAAAATCTCTTGTAAAATAGTAAATTACTCCTCCTAAAATAACTACTAATATAACTCCAATAATAATTAATAACTTTTTATCTTTCATATTATCCCTACCTTCTTTTATATTATAGCATAATTTAGTACTTTCTTTTAATATTTCTTTCTTTTTGGATACCATTTTTTATTATATTATTACCAAATCGTTCTTTTAATATATCAATAGTTTCATCTAATTTTTTATTTTCTTCTCTTTCTTCAACATTTTCAAAAAGCGAAACTTGATGATTTAAAACATCAGTTAATTGATCTAACCTAACACCTACTAGTCTAATTGCTTCACCGTTATACATCTCTCTAAAAAGTTCTAGGGCAGTTTTTCTAATTTCTAAAGTTAAATCAGTTGCATTTTTTAATTTTTTTTGATGTGAAGTTGTTTTAAAGAAATTATCTTTTAGCATAACAGCAACAACACTAGCATACTTCCCTTCTTTTCTAAGGGCTAAACTTACATTATCAGCAATAGCAATAATAATTTTTTCTAACTCTTCCCGATTAGTAACATCATGTGACAAAGTTGTTGAATTACTTATTCCTTTAGGAGCACTTATACTAGAATCAACTATACTATCATCAATTCCATTAGCAATCTCTATCATTCGTAAAGCTTGATTTTTAAAATATTTATATAAAAAATTTGGATCAGCATTAGCTAAATCAGCAATTGTTTTTATATTTAAAGCAATTAATTTTTTACTAGTTTGTTTACCAATACCAAATAATTTATTTATTGGTAGTGGCCACATTTTTTCTTTAATTTCATTACTAAATAAAGTATGTATTTTATTTGGTTTTAAAAAGTCTGAAGCCATTTTTGCACAAAGTTTATTTTCAGCTATACCAATATTTACTGTAAATTTTAATTTTTCATTTATTTCTTTTTGAATCTTTTTAGCAAATTCAATTGGATCACCATACAATTTTGAAACATTAGTATATTCTAAATAACATTCATCAATAGAAACTATTTCTATATCAGGAGTATATTCGTTTAATAGTTCAAATAAACTATTAGACATATATTGATACCATTTATAGTTTGGTGGATAAACTCTTAAAGAAGGACATTTTTTTCGTGCACTATAAAGAGTTTCAGCTGTTACTACTCCCATTTTTTTAGCTGGCATTGATTTAGCAAGAACAATTCCCCTTCTAGCTTCTTCATCACCACCAATTACTGCATAACTATTTCTAATATCATACTTACTACCATGATTGAGTAGATCAATTGCAGTCCATGATAGAAAAGCATTATTAACATCTATATGCATAACAATTCGCTTCATCTAACCACCTACCTATATTATAACGAACAAAGTTTTGGTTGTAAAGAAAAAAAGCAATAAAAATTGCTTTAATTCATTATATAACGAAGATAAGTTCCTAATATTACTCCAATATTAAAAATGAAATTTATAACATATCCTAGGAGTGATAATGTTATTATAAATATTAATATTTTTATAATATAATTTTTTATTCTAAGGGACATATTTTATTTTCTTTAGCTCTTCTAATGGCTGTTCCAAAACTTTGGCCTAATTCAAAAATTGCTTCTATTCCTCTTACTAAATAATTTATCATACTAGCACTTATAGAGCCACCTACAATATTAAATAGTTCTTCATCTTTTAATACTTTCACGATTCACCTGCATTCCAAAGGTCTAACCAAGCCATCTATAACTCCAAGTAGAAATACTATTCCAGCCCCAATAACTAAACAAACTCCTAAACTAAGAGAACCACCTTCGATATCTAATAATTCATTTTTAGTTAATTCCTTCATATAACCCCCGTTTCACATAATTAATTATTTCTTTTAAGTATGTCGTTTTCGGTTGAATAAACATTACTTCAAGTTTATAATTTTCAACTCTTTTTTTCTTTTCAATATCAACTTTTAAAAAAACTTCGTGATAAATTTCTAAACTATTATCAACCTTATAAGCTTCTTTAATAATAAAATAATCTAACTTTGTCTTTTTTTCATCTACTATAACATTATGGCAATTAATCTTTTTTAGATCTTCATCACCAACATATATTTTAATATAATACCTATTATCTTCTAACACAACAAAACCATCGAATGAAATTATTCTTTTTATAGGAATAGTAATAAAAATTAAAACAAATATTAAAGTAAGAAGTGATATAAAAATAATAAAATAAATCGTTTTAGGTAATTTCTGATTTATTATATAAGTTCTATTTTGATACATCTAAAATAACTTGTCCTTCTTCTAATTTAATCATTCGATCAAATAAATCTAAATTATCTTGGCGGTGTGACACTATTACAAATGTCTTATCACTAAAATACTTAAACATATCTTTTAATATTTGTCTTTCCATATTTATATCTATTTGACTTAATCCTTCATCTATAAAAATAAAATTTGTCGCTTTTAAAAGATACCGAGCAAGTATTATTCTATTCTTTTCTCCCCCTGATAAATTTACTCCACCTTCATAGATTAAAGTATTAAGCCCTAGATTTTTATCTTTTACAATTAAATCTATTTTACATATTTTTATTACTTTTTTTAATATTAATTCGTCATAACTTCGATTCATAATTATATTATTTAGAATTGTTCCTGTAAATAAATATTCATCTTGGGATAAGTATGTAATATTCTTTTTACGTGCTTTAACACTATAATCTAAGTAATCAAAATCATTAAAAAATATTTTATCCCGCTTACTACTATAAAAACTAGAACATAGTTTTAAAAGTGTACTCTTCCCACTACCACTTGTTCCAACAAGTACTATCTTTTCTCCTTTCTTAATACAGAGCGTTATATCTTTTAATACTTGAACATTCTTATCATTACTATAAGATAATTTCTTAATATTAATCTCTTTTAAATATAATTTATTAATTACACCATCTTTTAATTTCTCTTCTTGTAAATCAATTAATCTTTGTAAAGATAATTTTAAATTACTAAGTTCAACATCTAAATTAGTAAAACTATCTAAACTATTCATTATATTAAATAAAAAGCTTTGAATAATAAAGATACTACTTGTACTTAATTCTTTTTGAACAATTAAATACATAATAAAACTTATAAATATTATAAAGTTTATATCTTTTAATAAATTATAAATAAAACTTCTTAAATTTAATATCTTCCCTAATCCTTTTTGTTTTAATGAATAATTAATTAAACTATTTTCTAATTTATTATCAAAATTAGATTCTAAATGTAATCCCTTAATACTATTAATACCAATTAAAGATTTTGTTAGTGAAGTGTTTAGATGTGCTTCTTCTTGTTTTCAATTATTTAGTGTTGTTAAAATAATATTTTTAAATAATAAATATAAACAAAAATAAATAAAAATATAAATTAGTAGTATTAAAGTTAATTTTTCATTAATAAAAATTATTAATAATAAAGAAGATAAAAATAATATTAAATCAGTTGTAATAAAAATTAAAATATTTGTAAAAGAATTTTTTATTGTCATTGCATCACTTATTCTTTGAATAACATCACCAGTAGTATGGTTGTGATAATAAAGATAAGGAAGATGAATTAAGTGTTTAATAACATCTATTACTAATGTTAAGTCAATCTTTTGATTTAAATATATAATAACAATATTTCGATAATATAAAGTTATATTTTTAAATACATAAAAAGTTCCAAAAAACAGAGAAATTAATATTAAATTTTGTAAAAAATAATATTGCTTTAATGATTCAACAATTGTCTTTAAATAGAAGGAAGTGATAATGTTTGACAGTGTTATCAATAAGGATAATATAATTATATTTATTAATAATTTTTTATTTTGTTTAAATAAACTAAATACAATTTTATATATTGGCATATTTTTATGTATTTCAAGTTTTGTTATGGGATATAAGAATATTAATACTTCATTCCAATTTTTTATAAAATCATTAAAAGTTATTGTTTTTATTTTATTAGCTGGATCAGCTATAACAATTGTCTTTTTTTTAAAATCAACTTTATATATAACGATATAATGACCACTACTTTCATATTTTAAATGAGCAATACATGGTAGTATAAAGTTATCTTTATTTAAATCATCAAACTTACATTTTATCCCTTTTGCAGTAAAACCAATTTTTTTACTTGCTTCAATTAAATGATAAGCTGTTGTACCATGATTATTAGTATTAGTTAATTTTCTAAGTTCATTTAAAGTATAATTACCACCATAATATTTTATTATCATAGCAAGTGAGCATACGCCACAATCTTTTTCATTTAATTGTTTTATAAAAGGAAAATGTTTAAACACTTTTTCACCTCCTCATTAGTTATATACTCTAAAACTTTTCCATTTCCTTTTTTTTATTCAAAAAAAAACTATTTTTTTAAAATAGTTATGTATTTATCACCATATTTTTTTTCTTTTATAACTTCATAGTTAAAATTTATCTTTTCTTTTTCATATTCACAAATAATAATACCCTCATCTGATAATAAATCTAATTCGTTAATAGCTTTTAAAGCTGGAGTAATAAAATTATCATCATATGGTGGATCTAAGAAAATAATATCAAATTTTATTTCTTGTCTTTTAAATTGTTGTAAAGCTTTTAAAAAATCATTATTTATAAAATAACATTCTTCTTCTATTTTTAAATTATTATAATTCTTTTTTAAAGTATTAATTACTTTAATATTTTTATCAACAAAATAACATTTTGAAGCTCCATTACTTAAAGCTTCAAATCCTAATGAACCACTTCCAGCAAATAAATCTAAACAAACTGAATTTTTTACTTTATTTTGAATCATTGCGAATAAAGATTCACGAACACGATCCATTGTTGGTCTCGTACCAATAATATTATATCCTAAAATATTTCTTCCTTTATATTTACCACTTATAATACGCATAATATCACCTAAACAATATTTTACCACATTATTTAAAAGATGACATTAATGTTTGCAACATTTCCATAGTTTCTAACATTCGATTTATTTTATCTGCAGGACGCAAGCCATATCTTTCTTTAGCTTGTTCTTCAAACTCTTTAAAACGATTAGGTTCTCTATTTAATATTTTATACCAATAAGAATTTTCACGAATATATCTTTGATAATAGGGATTGTTTTTTATTTTAAATTGAACATCTAATATCATTAATCTTCAAAATGTTTATAAAGCGGTCTAGGTTTATAGGTATTTTCTGTAGCCCCTTTATTTGTTTCAAAATCTTGTAAAACACCTAAGACTCTTTGTAAACTATTTATTCCATTTTCAACACTGTCTAAATCAATATTTTTAACAAATCCCATAAGTTCACCCAACGAAGATACATTACTTTTCTTTGTTTCTTTTACCTTTTTCGTAGTTGTAGTTATATAATCTTTCCAAACACTTTCATCTTCTCCATACATATCATATAATTCATAAAATTTTTGCCATGTCATTTCTTCACTTTTTACATACTTTAATAAACTAGGATGTGATTTTACAAAAAGTTTAAATTTTTCTTTTGTATTCATGTTAATCACCTATTTTAATATATGTAAATAAATCTAATAAGTGTACAAAAAAAGAATAATTAATCATTATTCTCTTTTATGTGGATTAAATTTTTAGATAATTCCTCAAGAGCACGTCCAATATTTTTCTTAGATACATACTCTTCTTCTTTTAATTGATAATGTTTTGTTACTTCCATTTCTTTGGCTCTTTTAGAAATTATATTAACTAATAGATATTTAGAACCAATTTGGGTTAACATTTTATCAATTGATGGATATATCATAAATATCACTCCCTATTATTATAATATACTATAAAATATTTATTATCAAGTAAATAGATTTTATTTGACAATATTTTACGTTACTCAATTGTTCCAATTATTAATGGTGATGGTTTGTGATAATGTTCATCAATTTCAAAACAATCTAATATTTCATTTATATTAATATCTTTTTCTCCTAAATAAACTTTTACTAATTCTTCATCAGAAATAACAAAGTCTCCTATTTTCTTTAAAATTTTAATTCCTACACTAGGATCAATCACATCATCTTTTTCATATCTACCAGCACCAAGTTTACGAGATAATTCACCTATTCCTTCGGTATTTATTTTAGTTATAAAACCACTTTTATTTGCTTTTATAGATACAACTTTATTAGAAATAACCATATCATTAATATTCCCTTGTTGGTATTTTATTAATTCATAAAACTTATTTAAAGCTTTTCCTGTTACTAAAACATTACGAACTTCTTTTGTTGCTTCATCTAAACTAATATTTTTACCTAATTTTACCATTTGAATAGCTAAATAAATAACTAATTTAGTAATATCTTTAGGTCCTTTTCCTTTTAAAACATTAATACTTTCTTCTACTTCTAAAGAGTTTCCAATAGCTTCTCCTAATGGTTCAAACATATTAGTTAAAATACACACAACTTTTTTATTATAATTTTTACCTATTTTTAGCATTAAGTTAGATAATTTTGTAGCATCTTCTTCAGTTTTCATAAGTGCACCATTACCAACTTTAACATCAATGACTAAAATATCGGCTCCACTTGCAAGTTTTTTACTCATAATACTAGAAGCAATTAGTGGGATTGATTCTACGGTTGCCGTAACATCACGTAAAGCATACATTTTTTTATCAGCTGGGACTAAATTTTTAGAACCACTAGCAATTGCTACATGAATATCATTTACTTGTTTTTTAAATTCATTTAAAGACATACTTGTTTTTAAGCCAGGAATAGCTTCTAATTTATCAATTGTTCCACCAGTGAATCCTAAACCTCTACCACTCATTTTAGCCATATTTAAGTCCGTAGCAGCAACAATTGGAGCAAGTATTAAAGTTGTTTTATCTCCAACTCCACCAGTTGAATGTTTATCTAATTTAATTCCCGAAATACTACTTAAATCAATTTTATCACCACTATTTAACATCGCATCTGTTAAATATATTGTTTCTTCATCACTCATACCATTTATAGTTATTGCCATAAGTAGTGCACTCATTTGATAATCTGTTATATTTTTAGAAACATAATTAGTTATAACATATTCAATTTCTTCTTTAGTTAAACTAATTTTTTTTCTTTTTTTATTAATAATATCTACTATATTCATATAATTCCCCTATTCTTATAATAAGTATATCAGAACAAAAGTCAAATAAATTTGACTGCATCTAATCTCACGATTAGATATTTCTCCTTCAACGGTGGCTTATGCTTTTTCCTCCAGAGACTAATTTCCGATAGTCGCTACCGTACTTGCACTTTGCAGTGAAATTTTTTGATGTTTGTT